>NZ_JBIMSN010000170.1:0-27490 GCF_043944905.1 Antrihabitans spumae | reverse complement strand
TGCGCCGCAACGTCGGTGACGGTTTCCCCGGCCTCGGCTGCGGTGTCGCGAACATTCACTGGCTTCGATAGCTGGAAATGCCCAGCGGAGCGAGGGTTGTGCGCTCCGTGCGTGTGGGCCTACCGCACGCCTGCGTGGCGTCGCGACATCCACCGGGTGACGACAGACCCGGGAGTCGATCGACTGTCGCCGGTGAAGCTAGGTCAGATCCTGTCAGCTCCTTTGAGCGTCGAGGTAGCGGTGATCGTCCCGTTGCGTCCGGGTCGCAAGCATGTACTTCCGCACGCGCGGTGGGGCGAGGTGGCCGTCGACGATGTGTCGTTGCCGTGGCGCAGTAGTGATGTCGCGCTGTTCGCGGCTGTACGTAGGTTGCGGTCAGCGGGGTTCGGGGTGCGGGACTTACGAGAGCCCAGTCCGCCGTTTCAGCGGATGCAGACGATAGCGGGTCGGCGATGGCCGGCGGTGCTCAGCGATTGGGAGATTCTCGCTCCGATGCGGCCTATGTCGGTGTGGTGGGAGCTCGCGATGCGGGCCTCGACACCGAAGCAAAGTGGGGGTGCACGATGACGACACCGACGCAGCGTTGGCTGCAGGCTGCGCCGGCTAGCTTGCCGCGACTCAGTGGTGCCCACTCGACGGCCGAGCGGTTGTTGTTGTTGTTGCACTATGGGATTGACTGGGAATCGAGCTGGGTTGCGCGGCGGCGTGAGACCTACTGGTCGCATCACTTGCCGAACCGAGTTCGTCTCGCGACGTATATCGGTGCCAGCGATCTCGATCATTGGTGGGCAGTGGTGTCTCGCGGTTTGGAGTCCGAACCGTCGGGCGCTGAGCAACGTCTGGAGTTGGCGACATTGCTGCGTGAGCCTGCGGTGCCGGTGTTGGGGCTGTTGCGGTCGCGGCCAACGTCGTATGTCCTGCGGATCCGGATCGTCGCGGAATCTGTTCAAGCGCAGCGCGCGGCGCGGAGAAAGTCATGAGGTCGTCGGTGCGGTGGGATGTGGAACTGATTGCCTTGTCGTCGATTTCGCAGAAGGGAGAGGACAGCGGAACGACGACTACGCCGTTCCGTCGGGAACCGGTGATTCAACCCGACGGCACGGTCGCGTTGGTGCCGACAGTGTCGGGCAACTCATTACGGGGTGCGTTGCGGCGTATCGCTGAGGAGCTGTTCCGGGAGCAGTTCTGCTATGAAGGCCAGATTTCGTTGTCTGCGGCGCATGCGCTCCGTAATGGGGGCAGCCTGACGAAGGTCAGCGGAGACGGACTCACCGGTCGCCGCCGTCAGCAGCTACGTGAACTCGTGCCGCCTATCGCGGTCTTCGGAGGCAACGGTGGCGGACAACCGCCGATCGACGGTTGTCTGAAGGTAGGCAAGGTTGTTCCGCGGATCCGGGAAACGGAATCCATCGTGACCCGGCCGTTCCCGGGACCGTTGCTGAGCTGTTTCGAGATCTTTTCGCTGGAGTCCTACAGCCGGTTCGACGACACCGTGACCCGCGAGTTCCCCGAACCCATTGCGGTTCCAGACGAAAAGAAGGCGCAGTCGATGGATTCGATGTTGATGCGGTTCGAAGTGGAAACCTTGCCTGCAGGAACGCATTTCGAGACGTTTCTGAGAATGGATCGAGCGACGCCGATCGAAGTGTCGTTCTTCGGTGATGTATGGGAGCGATTCGCGCGAGACGGGTCTCTCGGTGGTCGCAGCTCCATCGGTCACGGGCGAGTCAGGGTGGAGTCACAGCGAGTTGTGTTGGCAGGCAGAGAACCTGAGCCGGTCGATTGGCGTGCCGAGCTCGGTCCGCGTCGTGACGACGTCATCACTGCATTGGGTTGGTTGACATGAGCGGCCGCTCGGGCGATCGACCGTTTCAGGTACGGGCATACCTTGCCGCTGGACTTGCACATGCCACACCCTGGGGCATCAGTTTGGACGGACTGCTGGCGGCGGAGATGTGGGCTAACCAGAAAGCTGCCGCGCTCGATCGGGGCGAAGAGGTCGGAGCAATGACCCCGGACGTTGCGCCGGCAGACCTCGACTTGCCCCTGGCACGCTGCAGCCTCGCTGGAAGCGACTGGCATTGGTGCGCTACGTGTTCTTATCCGGAAGATCAGAACGGCGATCCCGTTGTGCGGTACTGGGCGTCGCGCACCGATCACCGCGGGCTCGAGGAGCTGGCGACGCAGCTGCCAGCCGTTGTGTCCGATCGCCAAGGTCGCTACCGAGCCCGATACATGCCAGTGATGATCACCAACACCCGCACCGTCGTGTGGCGCGGGGTAGGAGATCAGAACGCCGTCGCGGAGCTCCTTGCAGGGTTGGACGTGATCGGGAAGAAGCGTGGCCATGGCGAAGGGCGCGTTTTGCGCTGGGAGTTCACGCCGCTACCCGACGAAGACGCCTGGACTGCTGCACACCAACACCCGGACGGCAGCCTGGGCCGCACCACTCCAACCCGATGCCTGCGAGGGCGACCCGCTCCACGATCTGGCGGCTACGGATTGGCAGGGCTGCGACCGCCGTATATGCATCCCACTCGCCTCCGCGAACTGCATCTCCCGATCTGACCTGTCGATTTCGGTGTCGTCCGAACTGTCCAGACTCCGGTTTAGCGTCTCGGAAACGACACCAAGTCAACCGGTTCCAGTCGACTCTCCGTGAAGGACACGACCATGACAGATTCAGACCTCGACGACTTCTCCGTTGGATTACTGCCGGTCGCCGAAGCCGTCGATTGGCGTCGATCCGCGCTGTGTGCGCAGACCGACCCGGAGATCTTCTTCCCGGAGAAGGGTGGAACCTGTGACGCCGCGAAGCGTGTCTGCCTCGGCTGCTCGGTACGCGATGAGTGCTTGGACTACGCGCTCAGCGCCGGTGAAGATTTCGGCGTGTGGGGCGGGTTGAGTGCACGACAGTTGAAGGCCTTGCGTCGGAATGCCGGTGTGTGGTGTGGGTCGGGTAGTGCGGCAGCATGACCGCAATTCAGTCCCGGACGGTGAGGTCGAGCACTGTTGTGCGGCAGACGAAATGGCATGAGCCGGGCGCGCCTTGCGGTCGAGATGCGTTCCGCGAAAAGCTGACAGACTAAGGCCATGATTCAGGTCGGCGAACTCGTAAAGATTCATCACGAAGGTTCCTCAGTGTTCGCGGTGCAAGAACTCCGTGAGGATGGACGCGCACTCGTCGAAGCTGTGGACGACGTCGCCGGTCGATATCCGTTTACCGTCAACACATCGGCGCTGGTCCCGGCTTCCTGAAAGGTTTCAGGCGTCATATTCGCACCAACGTTCTGCTCGTCGAGCACTCCACGCTGTCTATATCGGCCTCTACTGTGCCAGGCGATGGACACGTCGATCGACTTCACTGCATTGCCCATGTGTGAGCGAACAAAGCTGTCACCGGCGAACAGCCTTGAACCAGGCACAGTGATCGAAACAGTCCACCACGACGAGGCGGCGCGGCAGATATTTCGTTGTCGGTCCGTGGTTGTTGAGGATCGCGGTGCCGGTGGTCTTCTCGTCGCGTGGAATGGGGTCATTCCCGGTCAGCGTGCTGTTGTCCATCGCGGCTGCTTGGAGAACGCGGTAGCGATTGCATACCTCGCCGATTGTGGACGTCCGTCTGCAAAGACAGTGTGAAGTATGCCGAGATGCCGCCAACCAGGGACGTCCTATCGACTCTCCGTCCCCAGATTACCCAAGTGGTGGCCCGACACTTTGATGAGATGCGGCCCAGCATGTTAGCGTTGTCGTACCGGCCGCACTTTCGCGGCCGCCGAGGGGCCAACCCACTCGCAGTATGAGAGTGAATGCCTCGCGGGTAACAAAATAGGGAGTATCTGGTATGAAAACCACTGAGCTGCACCGTATTCGGGTGACTAGCGATACCTTCGATTTGCTCACGGACGCGAGTGAGTTGACCGGCCACAGTTTCGACACGGTGATTCAACTGTGGGCGGGAGCAGCGAGCGACGTGGGGTCGGAAGCAGCACGTCGTGCGCTTGGCGTTCGCGCTGCCAGTCAAGATGAACTACGCGCGAAGCTTTCGACCTGTGTGCCGAACTTGCGCATTGCAGCGATACGTCTCGACCGGTGGCATGCCGGTGCGTCGACTGCAGCGGACGGATTTGCGCGCACGCACGCCGGTGCGGATCTCACGACCGTTGGCACCGACCTTTGGTTGTCAGTTCGCGGCTATTGGGCGATCGCACCGCGATCGAATGCGATTGCGGCATATCGGCTCGGCCATTTTCTTGGCCTGTTCGCTGGAGTTACGTGGAGTGCCTCTGTCGACAAACGCCGATATGCACTCACCGGCTATCGAATCGACGGCGAGGATCGCGTTGATCCCGATAGTGGAGTGGTCATCGGCCGAGCATCCGATGACGAGGTCGCAGCGTTGAAATGTCTTGAAAGACATGCGCTGGCGATGCCGACCGGAGCGAAGAACCCGATCGCGAATCTGTTTACCGCCTAACGATTTCGTTCGGTGCACGATGACCGCATGCCCAGTGGGCATGCGGTCATCGTCGTTTTATCGGATCCTGACGGCGCCCACACCGCGATCGGTCGCGCTCGACGGCACTGCAACCTCAGCGCCATCGATTCCTCGTAGGGCGGAGCTGTCCACAGTCGTCGTTAGCGTCGGCCGTATGGCAATCCCAAGGTGGTCGAACGTTCTCCAGGAGTTCGCAGCTCAGTCGCTGCTTTCGGCAGCGGAAGAGGTCGAACTCGCGCAGGCGATAGAGGCTGGTCTGTATGCGTCGCATCTGCTGTCGACCGGCGGCGCGGGTACCGTGCGTCGCCGAGATCTGCGAGCAGTCGAGAGCGAAGGACGTGCTGCGTTTCAACGATTCGTCGGTGCGAATATCCGGCTGGCTGCGTGGCAATCGCGGCGCCGGATTGCCGTTCGTGCGAATGGGGAGCTCGACGTCGACGATCTGACGTCGGAGGGAGTGCTCGGGGTGATTCGTGCGGTCCAGAAGTGGGACTACAAGCGGGGCTTGAAGTTTTCGACCTATGCGATCAACTGGGTCAAGAACATGCAGCAACGTGCGATCCTGCGGTCGTCGGCGGTGTCGTGCCCGGACCGTGAGGCGGAGCGGAGTAGACACGTTGCGGCCGCCGAGTACGAGCTCACGGTCGAGCTGGGGCGTAGACCGTCGCTACGCGAACTAGCGGACAACGTGGGAATGTCGGTCCGTGCTGTCGAGGCGATGCTGTCGATGCTTCGTCCAGCGCGTTCTCTCGACGCGCCAATGTCTGACGGCGTCGGCGTTCGAACTCTTGGAGACACTCTCACCGAAAATCTGAGCGACGATCAACGCACGTCCCAGCAGGAGGACGTCACCGACCTTCTCGCGCGGCTCACCGAGCGGGAACGAACGGTGATCGTCGAGATGTTCGGTCTCGTCGACGGGACTGCCAAGAGCGTGTCCGAGATTGCGACTGCGCACCGCCTTCAGCCCGACATGGTCGCTCAGGTCGCCCACCGGGCCCTGACCAAGATGCGTCCTGTGGGCGCTGAGCAGAATCTCGCGGCCTGAAGGGACCATCGACGATGACTGCAGTACCGACCTCCGTGGCGGTTCAGCCTCGGACACACCAGCACGAAGCGATCACCGCGTTGTGTGACGTCTACGCATCCGGTGCGCGGCGAGCACAACTCCGAATGTTTTGCGGCACAGGCAAAACATTGGTCGGCCCCTGGCTTGCGGTGGCACTGCGCGCGCGAACCATTGTCGTATTCGAGCCTTCGATCGCGCTTGTTGCACAGACGATCTCGCAGTGGAGGATGGCTGGTCACAGTGTGCGGGCGTTGGCCGTTTGCAGTGACCCGACCAGTACGGTCGCGGCGGCGGAGGTCGGCGACGACGGAATCGACCCGTACGACGGTGTTCGTGACACAGACGGGGTGACGACCCAAGCCGGAGTCGTCGCTGGATTTCTGGATGCTGCGGTGATGTCGAACGATGAGCTGACTGTGGTGGTCAGTACCTATCACTCTGCGCCGGTCATTGCCGAGGCGATGAGGTTGGTCGACCAGGTGCACCAACTGGATCTTGTCATCGCAGATGAGGCACATCATCTTGCCGGCCGTACCGATGCCCGGTTCGAACCGGTGTTGAACGATCGCGCCATCCCGGCGCGGCGCCGACTCTTCCAGACTGCAACACCGATCGTGATGGGCAATCTTGCCGTCGTCGATCCTCTCGACGACCTCAGTGGCGCGTCGAGTCGGGTGCGGTCGATGGACACCGAATCAACGTTCGGTGCGATCGCCTACAGCTTGTCGGCAGGCGAGGCGATCGCGCGCGGACTGCTGCCCGACTATCGAGTCGTCGTAACGACGTCACGTCAAGATCCGGAGCATGTCCCTGACCGCGCCGCGTTGGCTGCACTTGTCGACACGGTCGGACAGTTCGGCGTGCGTCGGATCCTGAGTTTCCATAATCGGGTCGCCGGTGCGCGTGCGTTCGCGGAGCGGGTCAACGAACTCGGAACGGTAGACGGCCTTCCCGTCCGGGCTTTTGCCGTGGACGGATCGATGGCGGACGGGGATCGTCGCCGGATCCTGCACGAGCTGGCCGCCGATGAACCGGCCGACACGGTCACGGTGGTGAGTTCGGCGCAGTGCCTTCGTGAGGGCGTCGATGTTCCTGCAGTAGACGCAGTGTTGTTCGCGGATCCGCGAACGAGCGCAAACGGCATCATTCAAGCGATCGGGCGTGCTCTGCGCGCCCACCCGGACAAGACCGTCGGAACGATCGTGGTGCCACTGGTTCTCGACGGTGCCGATGACGACCAAGAACAGTTGGCAGACAGTCCCTACGGCCATATCTGGCGAGTACTTCGCGGGCTACGTGCTGAAGACACCCGCATCGCAGTAGATCTCGACCGTGCACGTCGATCCAGTGGGGTCTCCGGCGGCAGTGCTCCGGAGGATCTGTCGTGGCTCAAAATCGTCGGTGATGATCCCGGGGCCGTGCTCGCACGATTGCTCGAGCGTTCCTCGCCGCTATGGGAGAAGTACTACGGATTGCTGGTCGAGGTCGCCCACACGCGGGGGAGTGCCTCGGCCGTCACGTCGACCGCGGTTGTGAACGGTATGCCGCTGGGGATGTGGATGGTCGAACAACGCAGCCTCTACAGCAAAGAGCTGATCGATCCCGACCGCGCACGCAGGTTGGAAGAGGTGCCTGGATTCCGCTGGGCAGCTGCAGATGCCGCCGACGCACGTACCTTACCGACGCTCGATCAGATCGTCACCGAACGCGGCAGCCTCATCGAAAATAGCTGCGGGGCAAGCATCTACGCCGGACGAACGGACGGGCTCAATCGTCCGTTGAGCCGGTGGGTCGCGCGGAAAGTATGCGAGTGCCGTGACGGCACGATCGATCCCTGGCTGCAGGAAGAGCTGGAGAAGCGCGCAGGGTGGACTTGGACTCCACTCAGTGACGACGACGACGAAATGTTCGAAGCATTTCGCCAGTTCGTCGCATGGGAACGGCACGCCGACGTCCCTGAGGACCACGTTGAAGAGGGTCAACCGATCGGGCAATGGCTCGTCGGTGTTCGGCGCCGCAAACTGCTGCGCGCACTGCCGCCGGCATTGGAGGCACTGCTGTTGGTGTCTATACCGACAGACCGTAATGGCGATCGCCGATTCCCGTGGAAAACACCGGAAACCTGGTGGCAGATCGGCATCGACGCCGCACGCAGCTATATCGCGACAACCGGTACCGCAGCTGGCGTTCCGGTCGGACATACAGAGCTCGTCGACGGACACCACTTCAACCTGTATCAATGGTTCAGCCGGCTACGGCACAGTCACAAGAAGGGCGACCTCACCGCCGAACAGATTGCCGCTCTCGAACAACTTCCCGGCTGGAAGTGGCAACTGAGCCGGGCACGCGTCGCCGTGGGCGCCACAGTGGACCTCGGCGATACACCTCATGGGCGCCGCGGCTACTACGCAGGCTGTCACTGCACGGTCTGCGTCGAAGAGAGCCGGACATACGCCAGGGCAGCATCGCGCGACTTGGCGCGCAGACACCGGGAAGCATGGGTAGAGGCCACAGATGTCGCGGCCCACTTAAACGGCCTTCTCGCTCAGGAGACCGTGCAGGACAGAGCCGACCAGCGCATCACGGTCGGCGCGATCGCTGCAGCGGCCTGCGTCAACATCGGGTTGGTGCGCGGCCTGGTCAGTGGCCGCGAACTACGCTGCCACCCGCTGCATCGCCGCTCTTTGCTGTCCCTGACAGTCGACGACGTGCACGCCGCCCGCAGCGTGTCCCGCACCCGCGGCCGCCGCGGCATCGCTGACCGCAACATCCAGGTCGACCCAGCACCGACTTGGAAGCGAATCGACGACCTACTCGATCACGGCTGGACGCGATCAGCGATCGCCGCAGCGCTCGGCTACAGCCGGCGCTCGGTCCTACCGTTCACCCGCGACGCGGTCTCCGCTGCGCACGCGAAAATCGTCGAAATGCTCGTCGACTCGCTCGACGGAGACCTGGCACCACCCGCTCGTACACCCAGACAGGCGAAACGGAGACTGGCCGGTCAACGACAACCCCGGCACGATTCGGAGGCCGAAGAATTCGCCACCTCCCTACTATCGCAGGGCTACCGAATCGAGCACACCGCAACTCGCACAGGCCTTTCCATCGCCATAGTCACGGCGATTCACTCCACGCTATTCGGAACCAACGAGGACGTTGCATAAGGCATGGCCGGGTCGTACTGCACTTACTGCGGACACAGGTGCTTTGTTGCGGGCACACTCCCCGATCGCTCATGGTCCGGTCACATGGCAACTTGTGCCGAAGGTGCAGCACATGATCGCCATAAAACCGGGTTCGGCTACACAACAGCAATCAACGAGTCCACGTCATCAAAGCCGTAGAGAGGATTCCTGCGTGAGCGATCCAACGACAGACTTTGCGCACTCCTCCACAGCGCAAGCCCGCCGACACTCGAAAGCACTGGTATTGGCGCGCTTCCTCTGGAACCGCGGCATCAACGCCGACGAGCTAGCTAACAGTCTTCCGCTCACGCAGTCGGGAAAGATTGATTACTCTCGCCTTACGCCCACCCAGTTCACGCCTGGTCCCGAATTCAGATCATCGCCGGAGGGAGGTATAGAAGATTGAGTTGTGATCCTTCGGCTGTCTTGCCTCGCTCTTCTGTTGGCTGGTCATTTTAGATACCGATACAGGGTCGATCGCGAAACACCCACGACGTCTCGTATGTCGGCCAGGGACATGCCGCCGGCCCGCATCCGCCTGGCCTGTTTGATCTTTGCATCGGACATCGCCCGCGGACGGCCACCCAACCGGCCCTGCGCCCGTGCGGACGCCAACCCAAGCTGTGTGCGTTCACGGATCAGGTTGCGCTCGAACTCAGCCAACGCCCCGAAAATCGAGTAGATCAACTTTCCACCCGACGTCGTCGTGTCGATCGACTCCGTCAACGACCGAAACCCCACACCGTCGGATTCGAGATCCTCGACAGTCTGCAAAAGGTGGGGGAGTGATCGCCCGAGCCGATCGAGCCGCCACACCACCAGAGTGTCCCCGGAACGCAGATGCGAGAACAGGTCCGACAACTCCGGGCGCGACGTCGTCGCACCGCTCGCAGTCTCCACCCACACCCGTGCGCATCCAGCAGCGGTCAGAGCGTCTCTCTGCGCATCGACACTCTGCTCGGTCGTCGACACCCTCGCGTACCCCAAAAGCTCGCCCATGAGCATCGAGTGTGTCAGAACTCAACCATATGAACCATTTTCCGCTCGGGGTTTTGGACACGACTTTTGACACATACGGCGAACGCCATCGGTGTCTCGAAACCGGCATGTGTCTAAAACGAACGTTATTGACGCACGTCTGATATTTCGGACTGCGGTCCCGGAATCGTCCAAGCGATGGCGGCCGTGGGTAGTCGCCGACCAGAACTGCACGATAGTCCGGCAAGAGCAAGAAAACCTTGCCGTGTGCTAGCTTGTCAAGCATGAGCAACATCAACGGATCGGTGCATATGCCCCTTGGTCCGCTCTGGAGCGATATCGAGAAGGCATTGACCGACCATGCAAGGGCCTGGATGCAGCAGCAGGGAATGCAAGCCCCGGTGGAGGATCCCCGAGAACTTGCAAATCGGCCTTCTCTGTCGCCTCAGCAGCAAGATCAGCTTCGCGATTTCTACGTGGCGAAGTTTGCACTTGCAGTTGCCGTCGGTCTGGGACGTCAACAGCGCGATAGTCTGGACGCTGCAAGGCAATTCGGAGCCACATACACGCAGCTGTCGAAGGTGACCGGATACTCGAGGCAGTCGATTCAACAGCGATGGGGATTGACCGACCGCGAGCTACGAGATGCGCGC
The DNA here is from genome assembly GCF_043944905.1 of Antrihabitans spumae. Classification (NCBI taxonomy): domain Bacteria; kingdom Bacillati; phylum Actinomycetota; class Actinomycetes; order Mycobacteriales; family Nocardiaceae; genus Antrihabitans; species Antrihabitans spumae. The sequence continues at coordinate 17,104 of NZ_JBIMSN010000170.1, read as the reverse complement.
AGCGCAATCGCTGACGCAATCTCGGTGCTTCCTCCGCCCCTGAGCAACCCCTCAGATGCACAGTGGCGGTTGGTGCCGGACCGTCACAATTACGACCCCGATGCTCAGCTCTGGGCCGCCGAGATCTCCATCGAAGGCGCAACCGGCAGCTCACCCAAGCAGGTCCTGCTATTTCAGAAGCAGAAGTTTCTCGGACCCGTCACCAGTGCAGACACCGATGCGAGCTTCGCTTACACAGAGATGCTGACGGCGGGATACACGAACTCCAGTGTGCGGGTTCAGTTCAAAGTCAAAGATGCGGCACAACACAACGCCGCCCCTGAAATCAAACGCCTCACGGTGCTGTTCCGGTGGATGGACGACGAAGTCGTACGTTTCGGTGATGACCTGCCCACTGGTGCAACGTCTTTCGTCAGAGATGGGCGATCGGCGTGACGTCGCCGAATCGCTGGACCACCGACGTCGAGATCGAGCGCTCGAAAGAGCTCACGCGTGGAAACGCGCAGACGACTGTCCGGCACCACTACGTTCCGCAGGCCAGTGCGGGTAGGACGGGCTCGATCACAGCCCACAGGTCATCGGAAATCTCATCGGCGCGCAACACATACCCAGCATCACGCATCAAGCATCAAACATTAAGCAGACACGCTCTAGTCGCAGTTCCTGGCCTCGACCAGCAGCTGTCGACTCTCGACACGCGTGACTACCGGCCAGGCAGAACAACTCCTCGAACGAATGGGCTGGTTGGCGGGCGAGTTGGCAGGTCTGGCCGAGCAGGTGCTCCGAACCCGAGACCCGAACTGGCTGCGGAATTGGATCGACGCAACGACGAACTCGACAGCCTGTACCGCCAGCAGCTGGCGCTGATTCAGGATCCCGACTGGAGCGATAGCGTCACTGTCGCCGTCGACGCGACGTTGCGCGGCCGGTTCTATGAACGTTTCGGTAACCACATCGTGGTGGTCGGCCGCCGCCGGGTGATCTTCTTCACCGCCTGTTCGATCAGGTACGGACCTTATCCTCGCTCCGATGACGGATCATCCTCGATGATGGGATCTATGGATGTCAGAGAGATACTTCTCCCCGGCGTTGGCCTACGCTACGAGTTCGACAATCAGGACGGAGACCGGATCGGCGTCATCGCAAGGCGTACTGGAGAGTTCGAGATCGTGGTGTACGCGGGCAGTGATCCGGATGAGGCGCGGCCGGTGTTCCGGCTGACCGGCGACGAGGCCGACACGCTCGCTCAGATTCTGGGAGCACCTCGGATCGCCGAACGGTTTGCGGACCTCACGCGTGAGGTGCCGGGACTGAACGCCGGACAGGTCAGTGTTCGGGCGGGCAGCCCGTTTGCCGATCGACCGCTGGCAGACACACGCGCCCGCACCCGAACCGGTGCGTCGATCGTGGCGATCGTCCGCACCGAGGATGTGATCGCGTCACCGTCGCCGGCGGAGATGCTGCGCTCGGGAGATGTGCTGGTGGTCATCGGTACCGCGGAGGGTATCTCCGGAGTCGAGCGCATTATTGACGGGGACTGAGCGCGTGCAGGTTTCGGTGGCGCTGCTGTTGGAACTGGGCGTCATCCTGACGGTGCTCACGGTGCTCGGTGCGGCGGCACGCCGGTTCGCTCTGTCGCCGATTCCGCTCTATCTGCTGGCCGGTCTGGGGCTCGGAGAGGGTGGTGTGGCGCCGGTGCCGGCCGCCGGCGAGTTCGTCACCATTGGCGCGTCCATCGGGGTTGTGCTGTTGCTGCTGACTCTGGGACTGGAATTCTCGATCACCGAGTTCGGCACCAGCCTGCGCCGGCACTTACCGTCCGCTCTGGTCGATGTGGTCCTCAACGCCACTCCCGGCGCGATCGCGGGACTGCTGCTCGGATTCGACAGCGTAGGTGTCCTTGCCCTCGCGGGCGCCACATACATTTCCTCATCGGGTGTGATCGCGCGCCTGCTCAGTGATTTGCGCCGGCTCGGCAATCGCGAAACTCCCGCGCTGCTGTCGGTACTCGTGCTTGAGGACTTCTCGATGGCTGCGTATCTGCCGGTGCTCGCGGTGCTCGCCGCAGGTGGAAGCTGGTGGCAGGCCGCGGTGGGTGTGCTTGTTGCCGTCGGTGCACTGTGCGTCGCCTTTGTCGCATCGTATCGGTGGGGCCACCACGTCGGTCGGATGATCTCGCATTCGGATTCGGAGCAGCTGTTGCTTCGAATCCTCGGGTTGACGTTGATCGTGGCCGCGTTGGCTGAGCTGGTTCATGTCTCCGCGGCGGTCGGTGCCTTTCTCGTCGGGCTCACGCTCACCGGTGAAACCGCCGACCGAGCGCGGGTACTGCTCAGTCCGTTGCGGGATTTGTTTGCGGCAATCTTCTTCGTGGCGATCGGGTTGTCCGTCGATCCACAAGAACTGCTGCCCATGCTGCCGGCGGCGGTGGCGCTCGCGGTCGTGACCGCCGCGACGAAAGTGGCGACGGGGAGATTCGCAGCGCGTCGAGACGGCGTGGCACGGCGCGGCCAGTTACGTGCGGGTACCGCGCTGATCGCTCGGGGAGAGTTCTCGATCGTGATCATCGGACTGGTCGCCACCACGAACGACGAGATCGCAGCCGTTGTCACCCCGTACGTCTTCCTCCTCGCGTTCGCCGGACCGGTAATCACACGATTCGTCGGCACCGAGACCCGCACACGGGGAGCCGTGCCTTGACAAGACTGCTCTACCCACGCAACCGTCCGCTGGTCGTCAGGACGACACCAGACGAGTCCCGGGCGAAGAACTTGCGGACTGTCAATCGAAGTCGGGTGTGGGCAGAGGTCAGTAACATTGTCCGCATCGGAAACGGCGTGTCACCCCTGGGTATGTACATGGCGACACAGTCGAGGTTCGGGGTGGGAAGCCTCGCGTCGCCACCAATTCGTACGAGGACCGTGGTGCGGCTGCCCTGCCGCAGAACTGGCGGAAGACCGCGGCGGCCGCCGGTGAGCCCGGTGACGATGACGCACACACGGTGTTCGGCACCGTCGTGCGCGGCAGCGCTGGTAGCCCATGGTTGCAGTTCTGCTGCGAGTACCCAATTTCGGGCTCGACCTTGCAGAGTCGCTGACGCGCGCGAGTCGACGCCGTTGAGACGCAGATCGAGCTAGTATCATCGTCGCGCTCGCCGGCTGATACTCGAGTGAGCCGGAACTTACACACTGAGCGGCGACTCGACGGCCACCTGCTGGACCGTTCCGCCGACCGTGACACGACCACGCTGACTGTCGTGCGCCGGAGGGGTCGCGCAGAGCCGAAAGAGCGACGATGATTTTCGAGAGGAGATCGTCGTGCGCCGGAACGATCGGACACGATGCCACGACAGGAGGCGACGGCAATGGGAAGCAATGAGCGACATGTCAGAGAACTCGCTGTCAACGAATGTTGGGCGTTGCTTCGTACCGAGAGTGTCGGCCGTCTCGCGGTGTGGGTAGACGACCACCCGGACATCTTTCCACTCAACTATGCAGTTGATCATGGAACCATTGTGTTTCGATCCGGCAGTGGCACCAAGGTCTCCGCTGCACTCTCGGATGCGCCGGTTGCGCTCGAAGTAGACGGCTACGAGACTTCATCGCGCGAAGCGTGGAGTGTGGTTATCAAGGGACGTGCCGAGGGGATCCAGGAAATCGACGAGTTGATGGACACGGTTGACCTGCCGCTCTTTCCGTGGCAGGGCGGGGCGAAGAACCTGTTCATCCGACTCGTTCCCACCCTGGTGACCGGCCGACGGTTTCCGGTTGCCGATCCGACCATGTGGCAGACTCCCTTCTCAAACGTGCGACGTTCGCCTTCGGAGTAGCTGGGAACCTCAACCTATTCGCAGACCCCACCGCGAAGTGGTCAACACCTCCACAAAGTGGTCGGTGGTCGACGCCCGGCGAGATGAGGTGATAAGGCATCGAAGGCCACCGCGGCGCGTGGTGCACAAGGGCGCCCGTGAAGGGGCCGGGCCCGCCTCCGGTGGTGGCTGGCGGCGTGGTTTGCGGTTCCGTCGCATCAGAGCCTCCGGGACGAGTCCCTGACCCGTCCCGTCGAGCCTGCCGAAACGCTGCGAAGACCCGGGATGTGGGGTTTCATGATGTAGGTGAGCTCAGGGGCGCACGTGCGGGGATCTTCGGCAAGGTCGGTCAATCTGGCCCTGGCGACCTGGGTGTCCGCGATCAATTTTTGGGCGTGGAACTTGATCGGTCCTCTGTCGACCACGTACGCCGAGGCGTTGTCGCTCAGCAGTGCGGAGGCGTCGATGCTGGTGGCGACGCCGATCCTGGTCGGCTCACTCGGCCGTATCGTTGTCGGGGCACTGACCGACCGATTCGGTGGGCGGGTGATGTTCATTGCCCTCTCGTCGTCCTCGATTGTGCCGGTCCTCGCGGTGGGATTTGCCGGCTCGATCGACTCGTACACCCTGCTGCTCGTCTTCGGTTTCTTCCTCGGTATCGCCGGTACCGTGTTCGCGATCGGCATCCCGTTCGCGAACAACTGGTATGAGCCGGCACGCCGGGGGTTCGCCACCGGCGTCTTCGGTGCCGGCATGGTCGGTACGGCGTTGTCGGCGTTCTTCACCCCGCGCATGGTCGGCTGGTTCGGCCTCTTTCCGACGCATGCGATCGTGGCCGCCGCGTTGGGGGTCACCGCGCTCGTGTGTGTCGTGGTGATGCGGGACTCGCCGGAGTTCGTGCCCAACACCAATCCCGTTATCCCGAAGCTGAAGGTCGCGGCCCGGCTCCGGGTTACGTGGGAGATGGCGGCCCTGTACGCGGTGGTGTTCGGTGGGTTCGTCGCGTTCGCCAACTACCTCCCGACGTACATCAAGACTATTTACGATTTCTCCGCCGTCGATGCCGGCACCCGGACCGCGGGCTTCGCCGTCGCGGCGGTGATCGCCCGACCGATCGGCGGCGCGTTGTCGGACCGGATTCCCCCGAAGTTCGTGGTGCTCACGTCCCTTGCGGGTACCGGGGTGATGGCGGTGGTGGCAGCCTTCCAACCGCCACCGGACTTCTGGTCGGCGATCACGTTCATCACCCTCGCGGTGTTCCTCGGGATCGGGACGGGTGGGGTGTTCGCGTGGGTGGCGCGCCGATCGCCGGCGGCGAGTGTCGGCAGCATCACCGGGATCGTCGCCGCGGCGGGCGGTGTCGGTGGCTATTTCCCGCCGCTGGTGATGGGTGCGACGTATGACGCGGCGGATAACGACTACACCGTCGGGCTCGCGCTGCTGGTGATCACCGCCGCGGTGGCCCTCTTGTACACGGCGTTTCGCCTGCATGCTCGTGAACCCGATACCTCGGTCCCGACGCACTCGACCTGAAGGAGAACGTGGTGGATGCGCACACCGGTGGTCCGCTGGAGGACGCCCTGCTCAGGGGAGGGCGATTCTTCACCCCGGGCATGTTCTCGGACGACAGGCGCACGGTCACCCGGAAAGGTGGGCGCGAGGGCGACGTGTTCTACCGGGACCGCTGGAGCCACGACAAGGTCGTGCGCTCCACCCACGGGGTGAATTGCACCGGATCGTGTTCGTGGAAGATCTACGTCAAGGACGGGATCATCACCTGGGAGACCCAGGAGACCGACTACCCGTCGGTGGGGCCCGACCGCCCCGAATACGAACCCCGCGGCTGCCCCCGCGGCGCGGCGTTCTCCTGGTACACGTATTCGCCGACACGGGTGCGATATCCGTACGCACGCGGGGTACTCGTCGAGATGTATCGGGAGGCGAAGAACCGGGTCGGCGATCCGGTGGACGCGTGGGCCGACATCCAGGCCGACCCGGCGCGCCGGCGCAAGTATCAGCAGGCCCGCGGCAAGGGCGGACTGGTGCGGGTGTCGTGGGCCGAGGCCACCGAGATGATCGCCGCCGCCCACGTGCACACGATCAAGGAATACGGGCCCGACCGGGTCGCCGGATTCTCGCCGATCCCCGCGATGTCGATGGTGTCGTTCGCCGCGGGGTCACGGTTCATCGAACTTCTCGGCGGCGTCATGACCTCCTTCTACGACTGGTACGCCGATCTGCCGGTCGCCTCACCCCAGGTGTTCGGTGATCAGACCGACGTTCCGGAGTCCGGGGACTGGTGGGACGCGTCGTACCTGATGATGTGGGGGTCCAACGTCCCGGTCACCCGCACACCCGACGCGCACTGGATGGCCGAGGTGCGGTACCGCGGCACCAAGGTCGTGTCGGTGAGCCCCGATTACGCCGACAACACGAAGTTCGCCGACGAATGGATGCCCTGCGCCGCGGGCACCGACGGCGCGATGGCGATGGCGATGGGCCACGTGATCCTGTCGGAGTTCTTCGTGACGCGGCGGGAACCGTTCTTCGTCGACTACGTGCGGCAGTTCACGGATCTGCCGTTCCTCGTCGCGCTCGAGGAACGCGGCGGCCGCCTCGTGCCGGGAAAGAACCTAACCGCCGCCCATCTCGGGGAGTCGAGCGAGAACGCCGCGTTCAAACCGGCATTGGTGGACGGCGGCACGGGTGAGGTGGTGGTGCCGCACGGTTCCCTCGGATTCCGGTACGGCGACGAGGGAGTGGGCAAATGGAATTTGGACCTCGGTGACGTCGTACCCGCACTGACCGTCGCCGCACCCGGCGGCGAGGGGGAGACTGCCGCCGTGCACCTGCCGCGGTTCGACACCCCGGACGGGCACGGCGAGACGCTGGTGCGCGGGGTGCCGGTCCGCCGGGTCGGCGACGTGCGGGTGTGCACCGTCTTCGACCTCATGCTCGCCCAGTACGGAGTCGCGCGACCCGGGCTTCCCGGTGAGTGGCCCGAGGGCTTCGACGACGCGAGCGTCCCGTACACGCCGGCGTGGCAGGAGCCGATCACCGGAGTCTCCGCCGCGCAGGTGATCCGGATCGCCCGCGAGTTCGCGACCAATGCCGTCGACTCGGGCGGGCGGTCGATGATCATCATGGGCGCCGGGATCTGCCAGTGGTTCCACGGTGACGCCACGTATCGGGCGGTGCTGAGCCTGCTGTTGCTGACCGGTTCGATGGGCCGTAACGGCGGCGGGTGGGCGCACTACGTCGGGCAGGAGAAGTGCCGGCCCGTCACGGGGTGGGCGACGGTCGCGATGGGCACCGACTGGCACCGCCCGCCGCGCCAGATGGCGGGCACGTCGTACTGGTACGTCCACACCGACCAGTGGCGGTACGACGGGTACAAGGCCGACGCCCTCGCGAGCCCGACCGGGCGGGGCAACTTCCGCAACCGGCACACGATGGACGTGATGACCTCGGCGGTCTCGATGGGATGGACACCGTTCTACCCCCAGTTCGACCGCTCCAGCCTCGACCTCGCCGACGAGGCGGAGGCGCAGGGCCGCGACGTGGTCGGGCACGTCACGAGCCAACTGGCCTCGGGTGACCTGAAATTCGCGCTCACCGACCCGGACGATCCCCGGAACTGGCCGCGGGTGCTGAGCGTGTGGCGCGCGAACCTGCTCGGTTCGTCGAGCAAGGGCAACGAATACTTTCTCCGGCACCTTCTCGGCACCTCGTCGAATCTGCAGGCCGAACCGACACCCGAGGATCTCCGCCCCAACGAGGTGAGGTGGCGTGGCGACATACCCGAGGGCAAACTCGATCTGCTGATGTCGATCGACTTCCGGATGACGTCCACGACGTTGCTGTCGGACGTCGTACTCCCCGCCGCGACCTGGTACGAGAAGTCCGATCTGTCGAGCACCGACATGCACCCGTTCCTGCACGCCTTCTCGCCGGCGATCGACCCGCCGTGGGAAACGCGTTCGGACTTCGACGCCTTCGGCGCTGTGGCGAGGGCGTTCAGCCTGCTGGCGCGGCGTCACCTCGGCGTGCGCCGCGACGTCGTGATGGGCACCTTGCAGCACGACACCCCGGGCGCGATGGCGTACCGGGGCGGCACCGAACAGGATTGGCGTGCGCGGGGCGAGACACCCGTCCCGGGTCGCACGATGGGACCCCTGGTGGTGGTCGAACGTGACTATCCCGCCGTCGCCGAGAAGTGGGCGGCACTGGGCCCACTCGTCGAGAAGGCGGGACTCGCCACCAAGGGCGTCACGACGCATCCGAACCTCGAGGTGGGCGAGCTCGCGGCCCGGCACGGCGTCCTCGACTCGGGCGTCGCCGCGGGCCGTCCGGCGCTCGACACCGCCGAGAAGATGGCGCAGACCATCCTCGCGTTGTCGGGCACATCCAACGGCAGACTCGCCGTGCAGGGGTTCCGCGAGCTGGAGAAACGAACGGGCAGACCCCTCGCGCACCTGGCCGAGGGGAGTGAGGAACGCCGGATCTCGTTCGCGGACACGCAGGCCGGGCCGGTGCCGGTGATCTCCAGCCCGGAATGGTCGGGCAGCGAGACCGGAGGTCGCCGGTACGCGCCGTTCACGGTGAACATCGAGGAACTGAAACCGTTCCACACGCTCACCGGGCGCATGCACTTCTTCCTCGATCACGACTGGATCGAGGAACTGGGTGAGCAACTTCCGATCTACCGCCCGCCGCTCGACATGGCCCGGTTGTTCGGTGAACCCGCCGTGGGCGATCGACAGGGCGGGATCGGCCTGAGCGTGCGCTACCTGACACCGCACTCGAAATGGTCGATCCACTCCGAGTACCAGGACAACTTGCTCATGCTGTCGTTGTCGCGAGGCGGACCGACCATGTGGATGAGCCCGAACGACGCCGCGAAGATCGAGGTGAAGGACAACGACTGGGTGGAGGCCGTCAACCGCAACGGCGTGGTGGTGTGCCGCGCGATCGTCTCGCACCGCATGCCGGACGGTGTCGTCTACGTCTACCACGCACAGGAACGCACCATCGACGTGCCACTCACCGAGACCACCGGAAAGCGTGGCGGCATCCACAATTCGCTGACCCGGCTGCTGATCAAACCCTCCCACCTGGCCGGCGGCTACGCGCAGACGTCGTTCGCGTTCAACTACCTCGGACCGACCGGAAACCAGCGCGACGAAGTGACGGTGGTTCGCCGTCGCTCGCAGGAGGTGACGTACTGATGCGGGTCATGGCTCAGCTCGCGATGGTGATGAATCTCGACAAATGCATCGGCTGCCACACCTGCTCGGTGACGTGCAAGCAGGCATGGACCAACCGCTCCGGCACCGAGTATGTGTGGTTCAACAACGTCGAAACCAGACCCGGCCAGGGCTATCCGCGCACCTACGAGGACCAGGAGAAATGGCGCGGTGGGTGGGTGCGGGACCGGAAGGGGCGCCTGCGTCTGCGCGACGGCGGCCGGCTGAAGAAACTGTCGCGGATCTTCTCCAACCCGAAGATGCCGTCCATCGACGACTACTATGAGCCCTGGACCTACGACTACGAGAACCTCACCCGGGCACCGCTCGGCGAGCACATGCCCGTCGCGGCGCCGCGCAGCCTGATCAGCGGCCGGCCGATGAAAATCGGATGGTCCGCGAACTGGGACGACGACCTCGCGGGGTCGCCCGAAATCCTTCCCGACGACCCGGTCCTGAAGAAGGTGAGCGAGAAGGTCAAGCTCGAGCTCGAAGAGACCTTCATGTTCTACCTGCCGCGCATCTGCGAGCACTGCCTCAATCCGTCGTGCGTCGCCTCCTGCCCGTCGGGTGCGATGTACAAGCGGTCCGAGGACGGCATCGTGCTCGTCGACCAGGACAAGTGCCGTGGCTGGCGGATGTGTGTGTCCGGATGCCCCTACAAGAAGGTGTATTTCAACCACAAGACCGGCAAGGCCGAGAAGTGCACCTTCTGCTATCCGCGCGTCGAGGTCGGACTGCCGACCGTGTGCGCGGAGACGTGCGTCGGCCGGCTCCGCTACATCGGGCTGCTCCTCTACGACGTCGACAAGGTCCTCGCCGCGGCCTCGGTCGAGAACGACACGGACTTGTACGAGGCGCAACTCGATCTCCTCCTCGACCCCCGCGACCCCGCGGTCGTGGCGGGCGCGCGGGCGGAGGGGATCTCGGACGAATGGATCGAGGCGGCCCAGAACTCGCCCGTCCACGCCCTGATCAAGGACTGCCGGGTCGCGCTGCCGCTGCATCCGGAATTCCGGACGATGCCGATGGTCTGGTACGTGCCACCCCTGTCACCCGTCGTCGACGCCGTCAGCCGCGACGGTCACGACGGGGAGGACGTCGGAAACCTCTTCGGCGCGCTCGAATCGCTGCGGATCCCGGTCGAATACCTTGCGGAACTGTTCACCGCCGGTGACACCGCCGTCGTGGACGGAGTCCTGCGGCGCCTCGCCGCCATGCGGTCGTACATGCGCGACATCAACCTCGGTCGCGAACCGCAGGCCCATATCCCGGAGTCGGTCGGGATGACGGAGGAACAGATCTACCAGATGTACCGGCTGCTGGCACTCGCGAAATATGAGGAACGGTACGTGATTCCCACCGCGTACGCCGCCGACGGGCATCGACTCGAGGAGACCGCCACGGAATGCGCACTGGACTTCGACGGCGGGCCCGGCATGCACGAGTCCGGCCCGTTCGGCGAGGCCAGCGGCGGACCGGTTCCGGTGGCGGTCGAGACGTTCCACGCGCTGCGCGAGCGGCAGACCACCGACGAGATCTCCGCGGGTGCGAGCCATCCGTCGCGGGTCAACCTGCTGAACTGGGACGGCAAGGGCGCGCCGACCGGGATGTTCCCCGAACGGGGTGAGCGGCGGTGACCAGTCTGTTCGGGCGTCGACGGGACCGGAGCCAGGACAGGCTCGTGTGGCACGCCGCGGCACTGCTGCTCGCGTATCCGGACGACGGCCGGGAGGAGCGGCTCCGCGTGGTCGCCGACATCCTCGGGCACCTGCCGCCCGCCGCCCGCCGGCAACTCGCGGAGACCTACCGATTCCTCTGCGAGACAGACCTGTACGCAGCCGCCGCCGAGTACGTCGACACGTTCGATCTGGGCCGCCGCACCACGCTGTACCTCACCTACTGGACGGCCGGCGACACCCGTAACCGCGGGCGCGAGATCCTGGCCTTCGCCGACACCTACCGGGCGTCCGGTGTCCGGCCGCCGACGGACGAATCCGCCGATCACCTGACCGTGGTGCTGGAATTCGCCGCGCTCGTCGACGACGTCGCGGGCGCCGGACTCCTGTCGGCGCACCGGGTTCCCCTCGACATGCTGCATGCCGCACTCGCCGAGTCGGGCTCGCCGTACACACCCGTCCTGGAGTCGGTGTGCGGCACCCTGCCGCCCGCCTCCGATCAGGACGCGGTCCGGGCCCGGCACCTCGCGGCGGCCGGACCGCCCGCCGAGGCGGTCGGGCTCGAGCCCTTCACCCTGACGGTTCCACCCCGCCGCGAAGGAGCGACCTGACATGGCCGTCGGCGAACTCTTCTGGGACATCGTGCCGTACATGACCCTGGCGATCTTCGTGGTCGGCACGTGGTGGCGGTACCGCTACGACAAATTCGGGTGGACCACCCGCTCCTCGCAGCTCTACGAGCACCGGTTGCTGCGGATCGGCAGCCCGCTGTTCCACTTCGGCATCCTCGTCGTGATCGTGGGGCACGTCATCGGACTCGTGATTCCGCAGTCGTGGACCGATGCGATCGGAATGAGCGAGCACGTCTATCACGTCCAGGCCCTCGTGCTCGGTGCGATCGCGGGTGTGGCGACCCTGGCCGGTGCTCTCATTCTCGTGTACCGCCGCCGCACCCGGGGTCCGGTGTTCACGGCGACCACCTGGAACGACAAGCTGATGTACGCCGTCCTGCTCGCCGCGATCATGGCCGGTCTGGCGACCACCCTGCTCGGGTCCGGCGTCGTCGGGGAGGAGAGCAACTACCGCGAAACGGTGTCGCCGTGGTTCCGCTCGATCTGGATCCTGCAACCCCGCGGCGACCTCATGGCACAGGCGTCGCTCGCGTTCCACATCCACGTCGCGATCGCGCTCATACTGTTCGCGCTTTGGCCGTTCACCCGGCTCGTGCACGCATTCAGCGCGCCGGTGGCCTACCTGTTCCGCCCCTACATCGTCTACCGCAGCCGAGACGAGGCCCGAACGGGTGAGCTACTCGGCTCACGACCGCAACGCCGAGGCTGGTGACCGGTGAGACAGCGTAGTGCTGATCCGTCCACTCGCCGACGAGCCAGGATCGTGGCGCTGCGCGTCGCTGCGACTCCGTGCGGTTCGCACACCTGCCGATCATGAGGGCCGCGGTGAGCGTTGGTGCCCTCGGGCACGATCACGACGCCGATCTCGCACGCTGTGTACCACGACGGCATGACAGTCAGAGAAGGCCTGGCGCTAGCGTATGCGCATGAGTGTGGACACCTCGTTCGGTCGATTCGGTCGCAAGGCCCTTCAGTCGCTCGCCGGCGTTGTCCTGATCGCTTTCCACCTTCTCGTGAGACCGCTGCGCCGATGGCGAACCAGCTGGGGAGCCACCGCCGCCGAGCATGAACGACCACTACCAGGGGACGATCTTGTACCGAACGCCAGTTGGGGGTACACCCACGCGATCGCTCTCGATGCGCCGCCGACGGAGGTATGGCCCTGGATCGTTCAGATCGGACAGGGACGAGCCGGCTTCTACAGCTATCAAGAACTCGAGAACCTCGTCGGCTGTCGCATCAGGAATGCCACGGACATTCTTCCGCGATTCCAGACCCTGCGGGTCGGCGACCTGATCCGGCTGCATCCGAGAGCACCCGCGTTGACCGTCGCTATCGTCGAGCCTGGGCTCTGTCTCGTTCTGTATGGATCCTCGCCCGACACCGGCGATGCGAACATCTGGTCGTTTCACTTGGCGTCCGGCCCTGACACTACGACGCGGCTGCTTGCGCGCGGTCGTGGCAGCCACGGCGCGAGTCTGCCCAGCCGACTGTTCTTCGGTCCTGCTCTCATGGAACCGATGGGATTCGTCATGAGCAGGAAGATGCTCCTCACGCTACGCCGTCGGGTGTCGCGCTGACCGATGCTCGAATCACGGCCGCGGTTCGGCGCCGAACACGAATCGGCGACCGGTGATCTCTCTTGGGCTGATTTCCACGTAGTTGAACTTGGGTGTCGGCACCCAGGACTGCAGGGGCAGTTCGTCCGCTGCGGCAATCTCCGCCGAGGTCTGCAATCGCCGAGCACTCCCGTGGACGACAACACTCCACCCGAGTTCCTCGCTGACGTGGTCGACTTCGAACGCCACCTGTTGATGAATGGTGAGTTCGACGAGTTTGGTGCCTTCGGCGGTACGGAAAAGTAGTTTCCCGTGGTGCGCCACATAGTTGACGGGGAAGACATCGATCCTGTCCGCTACGCTCAAGACGAGACGACCCAGTTTCTCGCTGCCGAGCAGTTCCCAACTCTCGTCGGAGGTCAGTTCGGTGATGGGTCCGTCCGTGCCGTTCTCGGAATTGGTCATATCTGATGATTACATCTGGATTTCCAGGTTGTCTTCGGTATGTCGACTGTCCTCGTCCAGCCACGGCTCGGGCACGGCCCGCGACATGGCACCCACGACGTGAGCCGCAGGGGACTTTCGGCCCTCGTCCGTCGTGTCGGCGTGCGCGACAGTGAAGGAATGGATTTGCGAAGTCGAGTTCGCCGAGGCGACGACGCACCAGGCAACGGTGTGTTTGGCGCGTCGAAGTGGAAAGCGGTTGTGCGTCGACGAGGCGCCGGTGACGCCGCGACAGTGAGGTGTGCCGACGTAGTCGCACTCCTCCGGCGTGCCGTTTGCAGGCCGGCGTAGTCGAGCCGACGCTGGACAGCCGACATAGTCGGGCCGCGTCAGAACAAGAGGAGTGATGGGACCATCGCAGACAATGCCGAGCCGACGAACCATCGAAACCGCGGTCGCTCTGGCCTGCCGGGCACCGTCCCTGCACAACAGCCAACCGTGGAGGTGGGTTCTCGGTTCGCAGGACCTGTCCCTGTTCAGTGATCCCGATCGCATCCTGCCCGCCACCGATGCGTTCGGACGCCAGATGGTGCTGTCCTGTGGGGCGGCACTCAACCATCTGCACTACGCATTCGCGTCCCTGCGCTGGACTTCGGTGATCGACCGCCTCCCGCATTCGCAGGGACGGCAATGCTTGGCAACCATCGGGCTCGCCCCTGCCCAGGGCCTGTCCGATACCGATGACCGGATGGCAACGGCGATCACCCGCAGACGCACCGAGCGACTTCCGATGGACCCGCCCGGCCGCTGGGATCAGACCTTCGCGCAGGTGACAGAACTCGCCGCACAGTCCGGCACTCACCTGGAAGTCATCGGCGAGCACGGCCGACCCGCACTCGAAGCGATGTCACGCCGACTCAGCGGTCTGCGCCGCGCAGATCCGGTCTACCAAGCAGAGTTGCGGTGGTGGGCGGGACATTCGCTCTACCCCGAAGGTATCCCGGCCGAGGCGTTACCGGCCGCGCGACACCGCACGGTCGCGGTCGAACGAGAATTCCCTCCCGGAAACGTCACCTCCGACACCGGCAACGAGGACGACCGCGCGGCGATCCTGCTGCTCTCCACCCCTTCGGACTCCCGGCTGGACTGGGTGCGCTGCGGAGAGGCGTTGTCGGCTGTACTTCTAGCCTGTACCGATCGCGGACTCGCGACATGCACAGTCACACATCTGACCGAATCGGGCGCGGTCCGGACCGCGCTTCGCGAACTTTCCGACGGTGACGGCTTACCCCAGGTCCTGGTCAGGGTGGGGCGTTCTACCCGACCCGCACCGACAACTGCAGTATCCCGACGCCCGTTGTCAGAGATCCTCTTCCGAGAATGACAGGCAGTCCCGACGGTGCCGTGGAGCCATTGCACCGTCAAGCCACGGTGGCCCGTCGGCCGCTTCGCCAAGTCCTCGGGGCTACGTCGATCCGACCAGGTCCTGTACCGATCGACATCGGAGACTAGCTCGGTCAGGTCGTCGACACCGTGCGCACCCACACACTGCGGTGCACTGCGAGTTTCTCCAGAATGGCAGAGGACCCGCCTTCGCCGGAACGCAGTTCTCGCGTGGCCAGCAAGATCGGACCACACCGACGGCACCGGCGGTCGATATTGCGTCAGCGGAACCGGGCGTCCGTGATCTCGGCGCGGAAGAACTCACTCTCCGAGGTGCTGCCGGTTTCCCATCCGGCGCGCAGCTGCGCGGGAATAGTGATGCCGGCAAATCTGCGCTCGGCATCGATGGTCACAGTGAACCGGTAGCGCCCAAATCCCTGGCCGTCAGGATTTCCCCAACGCTGCATCTGCAGCCCGCGCAGGGTGCCGTCCTCGCCGATCTCCAGCCGCACGGTTTCCTCATGCCCGGCCACCGTCCAGGTGGCCTGAGCGGCTGACTCGTTGAGGTCGGCGGTCCAGCGGGCAAGGGGAAACGCTGTGGGAACGAAGATTGCTTCGCCCGCCAGGCGACCCGCCGCGCTTTCGGTGACATCGCGTCCACGCGCGGAATTCACCGGGATCACCCCGCCGATGCGCCACCGCATCTCACCACTACCGTCGGTGAAACGGTCGTAGCCCAGAATCGGTAGAGCGCCGACCTTGGCGGTGGCAGCCCATATGAACCCCGACGTCGGCACCAGGATTTGGGTGGCCGTAAAGGCCCGCCAGGCACCGATCCGGATCTGCCCGCGCATCTCGAGTCGCACCGACCGTGCCATGGGAGTGTTGTCGTCGACGGCGTGAGTAATCCAGCGGCGGGCGGCGGGCGGAAGGCTCTCGACGAGGGAGGGGGCGAACCGCTGGCCCGTGCCGCCCACATGGGTGAGTGCTTTCCATTGTTCGCTGACATGACGGGCTGCCCGTGGAACGCGAGCTAAATCCAGCATCGGCGCCTCCCATCCAAGGGTCTGTCCGACATGGTAGTTCTTCCCATGCGCAGTCAGCGCTCACCTCGTCGAGGGCAATCAGTTCGTCTGCCCGGGGCCGTTCCACACATCGTCGATACTGGTGCTCTCGTCGAGGTGCCCGGACGTCGGCAGAATCACGCCCTGGTCTCGCTTACACGCCCTCAAAGCTTGCGACAGATCGAAATTGAGCTGGCTAGGACGTCGATCCGCGCTGTGCCCTCTGTTCGTGGACATCCTCTACGCACCCCACGTAGGTTAAGGCAGACCAGCAGGCTCGCGGAAGGACGATCATGGCGAATCTCAGGGAGCTGACCGAGTCTCATCTCTCCACGGCACGGACGGATAAACGCGGCCGCAGCGCCGAACTCGTCGCCAACGACGGAGCACTCCGGCAGACAGTGATCGCACTTCGGGAGGGCATCCGGCTCGCCGAGCACAACTCCCCGCCGGCAGCGAGCCTGCAGGTACTCACAGGACGGGTTCGCGTCGAACTCGAAGAGGAGTCTCAAGGGGAATTCGGCGAAGGCGAACTGTGGATTCTCACTCATGAACGCCATGCGGTACTTGCCCTCGCCGACAGCGTTTTCCTGCTGACCACGGTGACGAGCCAACAAGGCAAACAGTCATACTCCTGACGGCTTAGGACCATTTCTCTTATCTCGGCGGGATCGGTCACAATGCCGGGGTCTGTCAGAACAACGGTGGATCTGAACTTGGTCTGACACGCCGAGCGTGAGCTTGGCGGGAAGGATTGACGATGACCGAGACACTAGATCCCATGGCAACCGATGTGGATCAACACCAGTTGGCCCAGCAGCTCCTGGCGCAGGCCAAAGAGCAGGGCATCGATCTGATGGGCCCGAATGGGCTTCTCAACCAATTGACGAAGAACGTCCTCGAGTCAGCGCTCGATGCGGAAATGACCGAACATCTCGGTTACGAGAAACACCATCCGGCGGGTCGAGGCAGCGGAAACTCCCGCAACGGCACCCGATCCAAAACGGTGCTCACCGAAATCGGGCCGGTCGAAATCGAGGTCCCCCGCGACACCGATTCCTCGTTCGACCCGCAGATCGTCAAGAAGCGGCAACGCCGCCTCACCGGTGTCGACGAGATCGTATTGTCTTTGACGGCAAAAGGATTGACCACGGGCGAAGTCGCGGGGGCCTTGACCCCTCGTGTTGGACACGCTCAATCCCCGGACAGAGTTCGGGGGAAGCGAGATGGTTCAACCCAATGGGAAAGAAAAACTACTCCGACGAGTTCAAACGTGACGCAGTCGCGCT
>NZ_JBIMSN010000017.1:0-1216 GCF_043944905.1 Antrihabitans spumae | reverse complement strand
GATGACACTGACACATATTGGCTGGTCGCCAACATGCCGGGAAGGTGCACCCTTTGTCTTGGGCGTAGCGGACCAGACGCTGATCACCTTGAGCGATCCGTTTGGATCTGCCGAGGTAGATGGGGCGACCGTCGTCGTCGAACAGGGCGAGGTAGTGATGGGCGTGAGCGGCCATCCTGACGACATCTCGGATCGGAAGCAACGATCCACCGCCGGTGATGGCCTGCCCGGTCGCCTCTTCGAGTTCTTTGACGGTCATGGTCGCCACGACGGTGACCGGCAGTCCACGATGCTGGCCCAACGTGCCGGAGGCGAGCGCGTCGCGTAGCACCATCTTCAGCGCGTCGTGTTGGCGTTGCCCGACCGAGCGTTCGTCACGGTGCGCGACCTCGTCTGCGGGTTCGGCGTCGACGGTGGAGTCGGCGTCGTGCGGGTTCCCGACGCCGGGTTTGGCGTATTTCGCGAACATCGCTTCGAGGTCGGCGCGTAATTCCGGGTCGACGCAGAAGCTGCCTTTCGTCATCAGGTCGGTGTCTTGTTTGCCGAGGGTGAAGCTGCGTTTGCGTTCGCGGTCCACTTCGGGTGCGTTGCCGTCGGGATTGAGGTAGGCGAGGATCCGGTTGCCTGCGCGGCGGAGTTGGTCGGGCCGCAGAATCCGGGCTTGTTCGGCAAGTTTGGCTTCGGCTTGTTCGCGGGTCTCGGCGTCGACGTAGCTGGGGACCTGGGCGAAGAATTCGCGGATCACGGTGATATGGGCGCGGCCGATTGCCCCGTCGGCGTGCGCGGCGGCGGTGTTCGGATACACCGGGTCGAGAGGTGCGCCGGAGAATCCGGTGCGGGGTCCGAGGTCTTCGGCGATCTTGCGGCGTGCTTTGGCTTCGCTCGGATAGATCCGCAGCGTGTCGGCGAGGACGTCGGCGAGGCGGTAGTCGCCGAGTTCGCCGGGGATCCATTGTTCCTGCATGTCGGCTATCAGGACGGTTCCGAAACCGGCGATCGTGCGTGTTCCGGTTTCGAATCGTTGCACGAGGTCGAGACGGTCGCGGTTGTTCGACAGTTCGCCGAATCCGACGTCACGTAACCCTTGGAGAGCTGTTTCGAACGCGACCATCGCAGCTTCCACCGCCGTGGTGGGTTGCGGTGTCGGGTTCGAAAGCATGTACTGCTTATCTGCTTAAGTGGACCTATGCTGGTCAGGTGGATTTCGTAGACGACG
>NZ_JBIMSN010000169.1:0-5269 GCF_043944905.1 Antrihabitans spumae | reverse complement strand
CCTCATCCAGGCTGCATAGCCAGAAAATCCCCGTGTCCAACATCCGGGGTCAAGGCCCGGCTCCCTCGAGGACGTCTATGAACATCACCACATCGACACCGACTCCATTGTTCGTGCCGCACTGGACGTCACCGGCCGATGAGAGTCGACATCGCGGCCCCCACTCGACGACGGGACACACCATGACAGCCTCACCCACCACCACCGTCTCCATGCCCTCCCTGGGGGAGAACGTCACCGAAGGCACCGTCACACGCTGGCTCAAACAACCCGGCGACACGATCGACATCGACGAACCACTCCTCGAAGTCGCCACCGACAAAGTCGACACCGAAATCCCCTCACCCATCGCGGGAGTCCTCACCGAGATCCTCGCGGTCGAGGACGATGTCATCGACATCGGCGCACCGCTCGCACGCGTCGAACCTACGGACGCCGCACCGGTCTCCGTTGCCACGCCACCTTCAGTTTCACATCAACCCACCCCACCAGCACAAGAAGCCGGCGACATCGTCCCGGCTCACTCTCCGGCCCAACCGAATTCGACATCCGAGACGGCACCGTCAGCGGCTTCGGAAACCGGATCGTACGAGCAGTCCGCGCCCGAAACGCGTCCCACGCCCGAACCGGCGGCGACCATCGCCGCATCAACGGATTCGGCGCGTCCGGATGTGGGCAGCGTCCCCGACACCGATACGAGCTCCGGCGGAGCAGACCGTGTCGAAAAACTGCCCCGCATTCGTCGAACAATCGCCGCGCGCATGGTCGAATCATTACGTGTGGCAGCACAACTGACCACCGTGGTCGAGGTGGACATCTCCTCCATCGCCCAGCTACGCCGCGACAACAAAGAGGCGTTCGAGCGCAGGACCGGCCACAAGCTCTCCTACTTGCCGTTCTTCGTCAAAGCCGCCATCGAAGCACTCCGGGAGATCCCCGTCGTCAACTCGTCTCTCGACGCCGACGTCACCACGGTGACCTACCACCGCGCCTGCCACCTCGGCATGGCCGTGGACAGTCCCAAAGGATTGATGGTCCCCGTCCTACGTGAGGCACAGAACCTGTCGATCACCGGACTCGCCGAGGCCATCGCGTCGGCAGCCGAACGGGTCCGAGCCGGAACCATCGGTGCTGACGACCTGTCCGGGGGCACCTTCACCATCACCAACACCGGCAGCCGAGGTGCTCTGTTCGACACACCCATCATCAATCAGCCTCAATCGGCGATCCTGGGGACCGGCACCGTCGTGGAACGCCTCAAACCGATATACGACGCGTCCGGGAACCTGACGATCGCGGTCGCCCCCTCAGTGCACCTGTCTCTGTCCTACGACCACCGAATCGTCGACGGAGCGGACGCAGCCCGATACCTCGGCGCAGTGAAACAGCGACTCGAACAGGGCTATTCGGCAAGCGACCTGATCTGACCGAACGGACGACACCACCATGGCCAGCGGTAGACGAGAACTACACCGAGCAAGGCTGTCTCGATTCGACGGCGCACTACTCGATTTCGCCGAACGATGGGCACCCTACGACGGCGGCCACGAATTCATTCTGGCGGAATTCGGTCTGACACTCGGCGAGTACTACCGCCGGCTCCGCGAAGTCCTGTCTCAGCTGGACGCCGGAGACCGCGATCCACGCGTGGTGGCGGCAGCGCGCCACCACGACGCGATACACAACGGACAACCCTGACCCGCCAATCGACCTGAAACTGAACGGACACCCATGACAATCAGCACCGAAGTGGCCACCACACGGCATCTGCTCCACGCCGCCGACACCGACATCGCTGCCTTCTTCGACTTCTTCGACGACAACTGCACCTTCCGTATGGGCAACAATCCCGTCATCCACGGGCGAGACAACATCGCCACGTGGGTCGCCGGCTACCTCGGCAACGTCGCAAGCATGGAACACCACATCATCGAAGAATGGCACGCCGAAACCGTCGCAGCCCTGAGAGTCGACGTCACGTACACCATGCGCAGCGGCGAGCGAATCACGCTGCCCGCAGTCACTCGAACCACCGTCGAGAACAACAAAATCACCGAATATCTCATCTTCATCGACGCCAGCCCCATCATCGCCGCGTCGTAACGGCACGCATGCCCGCGCGTTCGTGCACCCCGCCCGCCTGACGAACAAGAAAGCAGCCATGACCCACACGATCATGTCCGCCGGTGCCCGCACCCCTATCGGCAAGCTCGGCGGTGCCCTTTCCTCGTTGACCGCGGTCGACCTCGGCGCCGCAGCAGTCGCGTGCGCGCTGGAACGCGCCGGTATCGACGGATCCGCCGTCGATACCGTCCTCATGGGAAACGTCGTTCAGGCGGGCGTAGGACCGAACCCAGCTCGCCAACTCGGTGCCGAGTTTCTAGCCGCCGTCGGCGGCGACGTGACCGTGTTCAACAGCCAGGACCGGCTCGCGGCAATAGCTGGACTCGCTCCTGTCCCACGCGATTCGGGTCGTATCAGAGGCAACCATCGCCGCCCGCGGCGCTACGACCGCCGCTTACTGCGTGTGTTCTATCTATCGGCGCAGCTCAGCATCGTGTCCTGTAGCGAATCCAGAACTTACTACGACCGCAAACGAGGAGAGGGTAAACGCCATACCCAAGCAGTCCTGGCTCTGGCTCGACGGCGGTCCAATGTTCTGTGGGCGATGCTGCGCGACGACCGCTTGTACATCGAGCCGGCGGCCGCACCAGCCGCTGCATAGGGGGCCGGTGATAATCTCCGGATCGTGCCGGGGGTGAAAAGAGCAGAGGTCGACGAAACGAAGTTCAATCCGGACCTTGCGTACCCGTATGCACTACGGAAGATGGATTTCATCTCCGCTATGCAGGACGTGTACGACTTCTTTGCCGATGTGAACGACAACCTGGCAGGCAAGGGTCTGCAGCGGTTCGACGACATGATTCGGCCGGCGGCGATGTCAGGCATGTTGTCGGACATGATCACCGACAGCATGGCCAATCACTCGCGCGCGTTGACATCGAATTTGCACCACAACGGGCACCCAGATCTCATCGTCCGCGGTCGATATCCCAACGACAAGATCGCGGCCGGGTCGGAAGGTGTCGAAGTCAAAGCGACTCGGAAACCGGGCGGCGCCGTCGATACTCATGGTGGTCGAGATCAAACGTTGTGTGTGTGGGTCTACGAAGTCGACAACGACCGCAACAAATCCATCTACGAGCGCGAACCGCTACGGTTCCGCGAGATTTACATCGCTGATGTCTCGGTCAGCGACTTTCGGCACAACGAGCGCGGAACACTGGGAACCAGAACCTCGACCCTGCACAAAGCGGGGTTGGTCAACTTTCGTCGGGGATGGGTCTATCTCGACGAAAGTTCAGGCGGTCACTCAGCCTGGCGGCGTTGAGCAGGTCCCACAGACGTCTCCAGTACTGCCAGCTTCGGAATAGCAGTCTTCGCGAGCTTGTAATATTGCGGATCGCGTTCGAGCCCGATCGACTCGTATCCCAGATTCTCCGCCGCCGCCAACGTCGAGCCTGATCCGGCGAACGGATCCAGCACCACTCCTTCCCCGAGCGGCAGTGATGCGCGAACTATGGTGCGCAAGAACGACTGCGGCTTCAACGACGGATGATCGGCAATCGCGCGTTCACTCTTGCGGGTGGGGTGCGAAAGAATCAGATCACCGAACGGCTGTTGCCCAGAAATCCTGCGCAGACCACCAGTTTTGTACTTCCGCAGGTTATCGGCCACCGTTTTGCACTCGATCGGTCGCCGGTAGAGCAACCACGGCTCCCACTGAGAACGTGCCATAACCGAAACGTCTGTGAACTCCTCGTGCGCGTTCTTAGGCCGGTCGCCACCGCGCATAGTCATCACCGCACGCACGATCTCCCCGCGGCGTTCCAATCCCGCCTCGCCCAAGCCCATGGCGATATACGGGGAGACCAGAGGATTCGCGGCGATCATCACGTGTGCACCCGGTACCAACGCCGGATACAAAGCGGTTGCCCACGTGGTGAAGAACTCGCGGATGTGATCGAGATCAGCTTTGGTCATCGTGGTGAAACGTGGAAGCGGCGCTCGCGGATGTCCGTCGAACGACGGCGGGATGCGCCATACCCCACCGCGACCGGAACGTAGCTTCGCCTGCTGAGCCTCGGTGTACTCGTGTCGCCCGTACGGTGGGTCTGTCACCACTGCATGGATGGATTTCTCGGCCCTCGACCCGAGCCAATCGGTGCACTCGATATTGACCAATTGTGTTCGCCCGTGCGTGAATACACGCGATTTGGCAGTCACTTCTGTGCCAATTTGTACGCGCCACGATCCAGTCGCTCGAATGTCGTGGGCGTGTTCAAACTCAGGTAGGACCGCACCGAGGACCGTGCGACGCCAGCGCCGATGCGCTTCTCCACCGCAGCATGGATCTCGTCGATAGTCAGCACTCGGGATCCTCGCAGAGAGTCGAGGATTGCATCACGCACCACCCCGGGGCGAAGTTTGCCGCTCATGTGTGCGAATTTAGACGTCCAGACGTCGAAAGTAAAGACGGAAACGCCGAAGCAAATCGGTCTGACGAGCGCGGACCTGAGGCAGCCAGGCCGTTGCATCCCTCGACGCAACAACTTCACCGGGCGGCGGCGCCGTCCACTCGGAACGGCCTGCGGCCGTGCTTGACAAAACCTATTGAGATTCCCTTCTGGCATTTCGATTCTACGTACGCCCACACCTACACACAATTGCGGCTCCGCTGCGCTTCGGCACGATACGAACCGAAAACTTTCACTCCCGCACTCGCTCCGCTCGCAGGAAAACTTTGCGGTCCGCATCGCGCTACCCGCATTTGTGTTTCGGTGCGTTCGTACCCATCGAAAAACGTGCCAGAACGGCAAAAAAATTGGCGGGTCGCACAGACCTACAACGGGAGGCTCACGTTATGCGCTACATCAGGAAAGCCATCGCAAGGATGAAGAACGAACGGCACAACAGGGCGATCCGTCAGGAGGTCGGTCAGTTCGCGTCCCTCGCTGCGGGCCCGATGTTGCCTCCTGCCAGCATCTGCCGATTCTGCTCGGGTTCGACTCGGCCGGTCGGATTCGACAGCGCATATTGCTCGAACTGCGACTGGGTCTACCACCCAACCAGCGTTTCTCGACAGTCATGAGCATTCACACCGCGAAGTGCGATTCGCAGCATCGGCGATCGTCACGCCTTCCTCTCGTCTGTTGAGACGCTCTCGGGATGACGACCACGGCGGGGGCATCCGTCGTCCCGATCGACG
>NZ_JBIMSN010000168.1:0-2984 GCF_043944905.1 Antrihabitans spumae | reverse complement strand
GAAAACCCAATCCGAAACAGATCAAGCCGGCACGTCAGCCCGGAGAAAGATCTGGGCTAACGGCTGGCTCCTTCGCGTAGTTGTCTGATCGGCGAGATACCGACCATCAGCGCAAAGAGCGAATAAGCCTCGAATGTTGGTGCGCGGAAACGAGAGACACCGAGAAATGTGTCGCTAGGGAGAGTTCACGCGTCGGGCCGACAAAGAAATGTCGGAGGCTACCAACGAAATTGGTATGCCTCCGACTCACCCTGTGCATTCTCAGTGCTGCCCAGCCTATTTCATCTCGTGCGTACGTAGCGGCTAGGTGCGGCGGTGTGTCGCGCCCGCAATCCAATTGCATGGCGAAGGGTGTTTTCAGCTCGGTCAAACCTGTCCATACCTGCTCCTAATGTTCGGCGCATCACCACCTCATGAGTACGCAGCCAGCTTGTCGCGGGCCGCCGACTCGTCGTCGAATTCTGTTCAAGGAGTGCAGCTATGGATGTTCCAGGAATCGTTTCCATCGTCATCGCCACCGCTGGTGCCGCGGCTCAAGGTGCCGGCGTTCCACCGGCCGTCGTCGAGCAGGCGGCCAACGTTGCTGACGCGGCTGTAACAGTAGTGCAGGAGCAACTGCCGGCCGAGTGGATCGAACAGTTGGACCAGCAGTTCCCCGAGGCTTTCGTCGGGCCGCCGGCACCTCCGCCGGGAAAGGTCGACGGTTCAACAACGCCTCCAGCATTCGAGACAACCCCGGCGCCGGCTGCGGTGGTACCGCCCATGGTCGGAATCCCGGGTGTCTCTGCTCCGGTCACGTTGACGTTCGATCCACGTTTCCCGCGCAACCTCGACCTATCCCGGGCAGTTGTCGAGCAAGCGATGTGGGCGATCGGTCTTCCGTATCAGTGGGGTGGCGGGACATTGACCGGTCCCTCGTTGGGGGACGGTAGCGGCGGGGCAGTCGCAGGATTCGATTGCTCGGCTCTGGTTCGGTTCGCCTACTACGTGGCCAGTCGCGGAAAGATCGTTCTTCCACGCACGTCGCAAGAGCAGTTCCGGGCCGGCAAGCAGATCACGATAGACCAGGCCCAACCTGGAGACTTATTGTTCGGGAACTGGCAGGCGGATGGTGCGAACCATGTGGCCATGTACCTCGGTGACAACACGATGATCGAAGCACCTCAAAGCGGTCAGCTCGTCCAGATCAGCGCAGTTCGCTCCGACATGATCGCCGCTCGCTTTCTATAGAAGCGGTCAAACACCTCTCGTTAGTGCCAGCGACCGTCCCTCGATGCCGAAGTCCACCCGGTGAAGAGCCACACCGTGTGAATGTCCAGTTCAGTCGATCTCGCTGGCCCGCAGGCGCGCAAATCCTAGGATGGGCGGATGACATCGAAAGATGGAGCGTCACTGCCTGCGGGTTGGTACTCGAACCCAGCTGGCCGACCGAACTCGGTGGGGTACTGGGATGGTCATGTGTGGACGGATGTGAGGAACGTTGACGCACCGGCCTCCGTTGAAGCGGGTGCGAATCCGTCGTCATCTGCGCCTGAACCGAGCAAAAGGGGTGCCCTGATCGGCACCGGGATTTTTCTGGCTGCACTGTTGGCGGTTGCAGTCGCCTACAACGTGTTAAAAGATGGCATTGACGACAAGGCTAAAGATCGCTGCACCAGTGCCGTGGCTGACCGGATGAAGTCGCCGAGCTCCGCGAAGTTCCTCGATGTATCCGCGCATGAGACATCGGATTTGAAGACGTTCGACGAGGACTATTCGAAGTTGGAAAAGTACAGTGACTACTCGGATTTGAGTCGATGGGTTGTCACCGGCAAGGTAGATGCCAGCAATTCATACGGTGCCATGATCCGAGGCAAGTTCAATTGCAGCGCGATTGTCAGCGACGGGCAGATCGTGGGCGTCGAGATGGGCTACATCGAATAGGTTCGGGGCACGAAGGCAGGGGCCGCTTACCGCCATGGACGGCAGCCTTCAAGTCAGATGAATTCGCGGATTCGCGGAAGGGCCTGAGCGAGTTCTTCGAAGAGGCTTGGCCACCCGCGACGGAGACGAGTGATGCGGCCGTGTTCGAGGAAGGCGCCGTCGATCATGTGGGAGACGCGCAGTTGTGTTGGCGGGGTGCCGAGTTGGCGGAGTTTGTCGTAGACGGGGTTCACAGGCAGCTCGTGGCGTGCAATGTGACTCCAGATGTCGTCGATGCTCCAATCCCACACAGGGCCGAACACGTGCGTGCCGTCGGTACGTGAAAATTGGCCGCCGTGGTTGGCGCGCCGCTGCGCGGCGGTGGCGCAGCACTCGGTGCATGTTCGTGCGGTTTCGAGGGTGAGGGCGTTGTAATAGAGGGACCATCGCCCTGTGCCTTTGGGTGACTCGTCGGCGCGGACACCCCACACTTCGCCGGGTCCGTGTGCGGCATGTGCCGCTTGGGCGGGTTCGGTGATGAGGATGTCGCGCAGTGCTCGACAGTCCGACTGATTGGGTCGGGTGTGATCCCATTCGCCGGAGGCGGCCAGGATGCTCAGCAGTGGCGGTTGTGCAGGCCGTAGGTCGAGGTTGAGGTTCCACGTGTCGGCGAGTTCGGTTATGTAGCGGTAGGTCTCGGGGTATTCGAGTCCGGAATCGAAGAAGACGACTGGGATGTTCGGTTCGACCTGCAGCGTGAGATGTAGGGCGGCGAGGGAATCTTTGCCGCCGGAGAATGCAAGGTAGCCGTCGTGATCGTCGAGGTGCTGGGCGATCCGATTTTGTAGGTGGTCAAGGTCGTGGCGAGGCCGTCTGAGTGCTCGTAGTCGCTGCAGGTCGAGTCCATCTGGTTCGTCCTGGGACATTGCGGCCTCCGATTCTGCTTGACCGCGTGTGGTCTCGGTGTGTGCGGACCTTGTGGCGAATCTATCGGTGTGGTGTCACACGGAACGCGTCGAATGGATCTTCCTCCGAATAGAGGCCGTCGGTCGATCGAGTGGTGATCGTCCTCGGTATCAGCG
>NZ_JBIMSN010000167.1:0-2797 GCF_043944905.1 Antrihabitans spumae | reverse complement strand
GATGTGGTGTGCGGTGTCGGGGTGGGGTTGATCTTGTTGGCCTGCACCGTCAGTGTGTCGAGGAACTGATGGGTGCACGGCGCCCCCGCTGAATTCTTGGCAGAGATCTCGGGGGCACCGTGCGTAGTGCGGAAGGCACTGATGGTCACGGTAGAGGTCGATTCTGTTCGCGTCGAGTCCCGGATGTCGGCTGGTGAACTGTGCTGCCCGTCGTGCCCGGACGGAGTGTTGGCGGGCTGGGGTTTCGCCCGGCCGCGTCGTGTTGTGGGGATGTCGGTGCCGGTGCGGCCGCGCCGGTCTCGGTGCCGCATGTGTGCGGTGACGCATGTGCTGCTGCCGGTGACGATGCTGCTGCGCAGGGCCTATCTCGCGGATCTGATTTGGGCTGCGTTGGCAGCCAAGGCGTGTGGCGGTGGGCATCGCCGGATCGCGCAGCGATCCGGTATTCCGGCGTGCACGGTCCGCGGCTGGCTGCGCGTGCTGAGTCGGCGCGCCGATGTGGTGCGTGACTGGTTTCTGGCGATTGCGGTTGCCGCGGGTGTGGATGTGTCGATACCGAAGGCGACCGGGACGGGCTGCGGCGACGTGATAGCCGCGATCGGTGTGGCGAGAGCGGCGATCGCGGCACGCTTCGGTGATCGGTCTGTCCTCGGCGCGGTGACGGCAGCCCAGGTCGCGGTCGCGTGCACCGGTGGACGGCTTCTCTGCCCGGGTTGGCCACCGATGCCGGGATCAAATCTGCCAACACCAACCGACCCTGATATTCGCGGCGGGGATCGGTCAGTGTCGCGGGGGTGACTGCCCGGCAACAGATCTGGGTGGCGCTGTTGCGAACACGGGAGGGTTTCGTTGGTAACCGACGAGCAGAAACGGCGAGAACGCGCTCAGGCGGTCGGGTTGTTCCGCTACCAATTGATCTGTCCGGCACTCGATTCCGGATTGTCGACGAAAGCGCGTGGCCGGCTGGTCCGCGAGATCGCCGGCAGACATCACACCGATCCGTTCGGCACGGCGGTGAAGTATTCGAGAGATACGTTGGATCGGTGGATCCGCCGCTACCGCGCCGGAGGATTCGAAGAACTCGTTCCCTCGACGCGGGCGTCGTCGCCGCGCACCGACACGGTGACACTCGACTTGGCGGCGGCGCTGAAACGGGAGAACCCGGCCCGCACCGCTGCACAGGTGCAACGCATTCTCCGGGCGTCGGCGGGGTGGTCGCCCTCGGAATCGACGCTGCTGCGCCACTTTCACCGACTCGAATTGATCGGACCGGCCGCCGGGGACACCCCCGTGGTGTTCGGTCGGTTCGAAGCGGAAAACCCCAACGACCGCTGGACCGGAGACGCATTGCACGGCCCGAGGATCGGTGGCCGCAAAACGTATCTGTTCGCCTTCCTCGACGATCACTCGCGTCTGGTCACCGGCTACCGGTTCGGGTTTTCCGAAGACACCGTGCGCCTGGGTGTCGCCTTGGAACCGGCGCTGGCCGCGCGCGGGGTCCCGGCGAGTGTGTATGTCGACAACGGATCGTGCTTTGTCGACGCCTGGTTGTTGCGGGCGTGCGCGAAACTCGGTGTTCGGCTGGTGCATTCGACCCCGCACCGGCCGCAGGGCCGGGGGAAGATCGAACGGTTCTTCCGGACCGTGCGTGAACAGTTCCTCGTCGAAGTCGCCGATACCACCGCCGACGAACTGACCGCCGCGGGCACCGATCACCGCACCGCGCTGCTGGAACTCAACCGGTTGCTCACCGGGTGGATCGAAACCGGATACCACCGACGGACCCATTCGGAGACCGGGCAATCCCCGCTGGACCGGTGGGACGCCGGGTGGGTGCGGTGCAACCAGACTCCGGCGATGCCGACTGCGCCCGATCTGAGCGAAGCGTTCCTATGGTCGGAATACCGAACAGTCACCAAGACGGCGACGGTGTCGTTGCACGGCAACACCTTCCAGGTCGACGCGGGGTTGGTGGGCCGGAAGGTGGAGTTGGTGTTCTCTCCGTTCGACCTGGAAACCGTCGAGGTCCGCTACCAGGGCAAGAGTCACGGGACAGCGCTGCCGCACACCATCACTCGCCATGTTCATCCGAAAGCGCGAGCGGAGATCCCGGACCAGCCGATGCCCGCGGCAACGGGGATCGACTATTTGACGTTGACCGCGCAGACCCATCATGAGCAGGTCCGCGCCGATCGGCGGATCGGATACGACGCCCTGTTCGGCGGCAGCGACGAGGGCGAGGTTCCGGGGCAGCCGAGCATCGACGACATCCTCGACCGGAACGTGGCTTCGGCATGAGTATTCAACGGCTGCAATCGTATTACGGCTTCTCGAGGATGCCTTTCGGACGTGGATTGGCCCCGGCGATGCTGCACCGCCATCCCGGTCACGCCGAAGCGGTCGCCCGCATCTCGTGGTGTGTGGACCAACACGCGATCGGGGTGATCACCGGGGAAGTCGGTGCCGGCAAGACCGTCGCGATCCGCGCCGCGACCGCAGGGGTTGGATCCAGCGCGGCATGTGATCATCTACCTGCCGAACCCGTCGGTCGGAGTACGCGGGATGTTGCATCACATCGTGACCGCACTGGGGCGGGTGCCGAGTTTCTACACCGCCACGTTGGCGCCGCAAGCCGCCGAGGCGCTGGCCGCCGAACACGCCGAACGTGGCCGCACCCCGGTGGTAGTAATCGACGAAGCCCATCTGCTCGACAACGCACAGATGGAAGCGATACGGATGCTCACCAACCACGACATGGACTCCGGCTCACCGTTCGCGGCGTTGCTGGTCGGGCAAC
>NZ_JBIMSN010000166.1:2500-5676 GCF_043944905.1 Antrihabitans spumae | reverse complement strand
GTGTCCTACTCTCCCACACCCTGGCGGGTGCAGTACCATCGGCGCTGACAGGCTTAGCTTCCGGGTTCGGGATGGGTCCGGGCGTTTCCCTGTCGCTATGGCCGCCGTAACACTGTGAAATTACACTGCGTCCCACGCTGTTCGGGGGATCGTGTGGTTTCACAGACCTCGAGTTTGTAAAGAGGTCTGTGTTTACACGATGCCCCCGCGGAGCGGAGATGTGTGTTGTTTCAGATACTGCACAGTGGACGCGTAGCTTCTTTGTTGGTAAGTCCTCGGCCGATTAGTACCAGTCACCTGCACCTATTACTAGGCTTCCAGTTCTGGCCTATCAACCCGGTGGTCTGCCGGGGGCCTTAACCACTCGATGGTGGTGAGAAACCTCATCTTGGAACAGGCTTCCCGCTTAGATGCTTTCAGCGGTTATCCCTTCCGAACGTAGCTAACCAGCGGTGCTCCTGGTGGAACAACTGGCACACCAGAGGTTCGTCCGTCCCGGTCCTCTCGTACTAGGGACAGCCTTCCTCAAGTTTCTTACGCGCGCGGCGGATAGAGACCGAACTGTCTCACGACGTTCTAAACCCAGCTCGCGTGCCGCTTTAATGGGCGAACAGCCCAACCCTTGGGACCTACTCCAGCCCCAGGATGCGACGAGCCGACATCGAGGTGCCAAACCATCCCGTCGATATGGACTCTTGGGGAAGATCAGCCTGTTATCCCCGGGGTACCTTTTATCCGTTGAGCGACACCGCTTCCACTTGCCGGTGCCGGATCACTAGTCCCGACTTTCGTCCCTGCTCGACCTGTCAGTCTCACAGTCAAGCTCCCTTGTGCACTTGCACTCGACACCTGATTGCCAACCAGGCTGAGGGAACCTTTGGGCGCCTCCGTTACATTTTGGGAGGCAACCGCCCCAGTTAAACTACCCACCAGGCACTGTCCCTGAACCAGATCATGGTCCGAGGTTAGAAGTCCAATACGATCAGAGTGGTATTTCAACGATGACTCCACGAACACTGGCGTGCCCGCTTCACAGTCTCCCACCTATCCTACACAAACCGTACCGAACACCAATACCAAGCTATAGTGAAGGTCCCGGGGTCTTTTCGTCCTGCCGCGCGTAACGAGCATCTTTACTCGTACTGCAATTTCGCCGAGTCTATGGTTGAGACAGCTGAGAAGTCGTTACGCCATTCGTGCAGGTCGGAACTTACCCGACAAGGAATTTCGCTACCTTAGGATGGTTATAGTTACCACCGCCGTTTACTGGGGCTTAAATTCTCAGCTTCGCCATTGCTGGCTAACCGGTCCTCTTAACCTTCCAGCACCGGGCAGGCGTCAGTCCGTATACATCGTCTTACGACTTCGCACGGACCTGTGTTTTTAGTAAACAGTCGCTTCTCACTGGTCTCTGCGACCTCCCCCAGCTCACACCGTAAAGGTGATCACCAACAGAGGTCCCCCTTCTCCCGAAGTTACGGGGGCATTTTGCCGAGTTCCTTAACCATAGTTCTCTCGATCGCCTTAGTATTCTCTACCTGACCACCTGTGTCGGTTTGGGGTACGGGCCGTGTATCAGCTCGCTAGAGGCTTTTCTCGGCAGCATAGGATCATGGAATTCGCCTCATTCGGCTACGCATCACCTCTCAGGCTGTATGAACGGCGGATTTGCCTACCGTTCGCCCTACAGGCTTACACCAGTACAACCACTGACTGGCCCCACTACCTTCCTGCGTCACCCCATCGCTTGACTACTACCAGCCGAGGTCCCGTGCATCTAGATCCGGTCTCCCGAAGGAGATCCATCACCGTCTGGACGGTTAGTACAACTGATTCGTCATGGGCGCGGATACACGGGTACGGGAATATCAACCCGTTGTCCATCGACTACGCCTGTCGGCCTCGCCTTAGGTCCCGACTAACCCTGGGCGGATTAACCTGGCCCAGGAACCCTTGGTCATTCGGCGGACGAGTTTCTCACTCGTCTTTCGCTACTCATGCCTGCATTCTCACTCGTGTGGCCTCCACACCTGGATCACTCCGGCGCTTCCATGGCCACACGACGCTCCCCTACCCATCCACACCACTGCACACGAATCCGTGGATCCGTGCGGGTGTTATGTGAATGCCGCGGCTTCGGCGGTGTACTTGAGCCCCGCTACATTGTCGGCGCAAAATCACTTGACCAGTGAGCTATTACGCACTCTTTCAAGGGTGGCTGCTTCTAAGCCAACCTCCTGGTTGTCTTCGCGACTTCACATCCTTTTCCACTTAGTACACGCTTAGGGGCCTTAGCCGGCGATCTGGGCTGTTTCCCTCTCGACTACGAACCTTATCGCCCGCAGTCTCACTGCCGCGCTCTCACTCACCGGCATTCGGAGTTTGGCTGATTTCGGTAAGCTTGTAGGCCCCCTAGACCATCCAGTAGCTCTACCTCCGGTGAGAAACACGCGACGCTGCACCTAAATGCATTTCGGGGAGAACCAGCTATCACGGAGTTTGATTGGCCTTTCACCCCTACCCACAACTCATCCCCTCAGTTTTCAACCTAAGTGGGTTCGGTCCTCCACGACGTCTTACCGT
The DNA here is from genome assembly GCF_043944905.1 of Antrihabitans spumae. Lineage (NCBI taxonomy): Bacteria > Bacillati > Actinomycetota > Actinomycetes > Mycobacteriales > Nocardiaceae > Antrihabitans > Antrihabitans spumae. The sequence goes on along the minus strand of NZ_JBIMSN010000166.1, from coordinate 3,093 downwards.
CGCTTCAACCTGGCCATGGGTAGATCACTCCGCTTCGGGTCTAGAACATGCGACTCTGACCGCCCTATTCGGACTCGCTTTCGCTACGGCTACCCCACACGGGTTAACCTCGCCACATGCCACTAACTCGCAGGCTCATTCTTCAAAAGGCACGCCATCACCCACCACCCACTAAAGGATGCACAGGCTCTGACGGATTGTAAGCGCACGGTTTCAGGTACTATTTCACTCCCCTCCCGGGGTACTTTTCACCTTTCCCTCACGGTACTAGTCCGCTATCGGTCACCAGGGAGTATTCAGGCTTATCGGGTGGTCCCGACAGATTCACAGCAGATTTCACGGGCCCGCTGCTACTCGGGAATAATTCACGAGAGACAAGAAGTTTTCGTCTACGGGATTCTCACCCTCTACGACAGGCCGTTCCAGACCACTTCGACTAACAACTTGTTTTCTTACTCTCGCCCGTCACGGCAGTAACGGGAAGAAAAATCCCACAACCCCACAAATGCAACCCCTGCCGGGTATCACACATCCATGGTTTAGCCTCATCCGCTTTCGCTCGCCACTACTCACGGAATCACTGTTGTTTTCTC
>NZ_JBIMSN010000165.1:0-27198 GCF_043944905.1 Antrihabitans spumae | reverse complement strand
CTTCGAGGGCCTCCCATACGACCCGGAGTAGAAGACGCTGTTGCGGGTCCAACCAGATGGCTTCACGGGGCGAGATCCCGAAGAAGTGAGCATCGAATTGGTCGACTCTGTCGAGAAAGCCGCCTCGAATAGTGCTCATCTTTCCCAACTTGGATGCGTCGGGGTCGTAGAACTTGCGCTTCTCCCACCGATCGTTCGGGACCTCACGGGTGGCGTCAACACCGCCACAGAGAAGATCCCAGAAATCGTCAGGACCAGTCACCCCGCCCGGAAAGTGACACCCAATTCCGACGATGGCAATCGGTTCACGCTGAAGGTCGCTGTGCTGTCGGTCGGTCATAGGTCGTCATCCCCCTTGGAGACCGTCAGGGCCTCGAGTCTCGTCGATAGCTGCGCCAGCAGCAGGTCCTGGGCGCTGTGAATAAAGAAATGGGAACCGGGCAACATGGTCAGATCGAAGTCGGCACCGGCCTGAGCACTCCAAAGCTCTAGATCAGCTCTGCCGACCCTGACGTCATGCAAGCCTCCAAATACTGCCATCGGTACCGCCAACGGTGCCTCGTCGACATAGTCGTAGGTCTCACACACTTCGAAGTCGGCTCGCAATGTGGGCAGAAGCGCCTTCATAAGTTCATCGTTTTGTAGAACCTCTTGTGGTGTACCGTCTTTCGCGAGAACCGTCTTCAATACTTCGTCAGGAAGATGGAAGATTCTGATGTTTGGATTCGGCAGCTGAGGAGCCCTGAACGCGGACAAAAGGAGCTGCTCGGGCTGAGGCCCGCCTGCACGTCGAAGCTGACGGGCTAGCTCGAATGCGACGAGCGCTCCCATGCTGTGCCCGAATAAGGCAAACGGTCTGTCGAGAAGCGGCTCGATGGCGACATGGAGATCGTCGATCAGAGAGCTCAGTCGGCGATAGGCGGGCTGTCCGGCTCTGGACTCACGACCCGGCAGCTGGACAGCACAAACTTCCACGTGACCCGCAAAACGTTCGTTCCAGGATCGGAAGATCGTGCTGCCCCCGCCGGCGTAGGAGAAGCAGAACAGTCGGAGTGCTGCTTCGCTGTTGCCGGTACGCACGAACCAGCCCGAATCGGCAGCAGGTTCGCTCCGTCCGCCACGCAAGCGTTGCAGCAGTTGTGACCGCCGTTCCGGCGGCAGATCCGCAAGTCGCGACCGAAGGTCGTCTGCGGTCAGTGATGGACCGGTCATAGGCGGACTCGTTTTCGATCGAATCCGTCCGTGCGGACAGAGTGAGCTGCGGATTTCATTGACGCACCAATGCCTAGACCATCGTGGGGCTCTGCCGACCGAGCATGATCCATGAGTCGTCGATGGGGTTGAGCTCGTGAGCCTGGCGATAGACCGATTGCAGTTCGGTCAATAGCGGATCTTCTAGCCATCGTTCGATCTGGGGACCTGCTGACAGTTCGTGTTCGTCGCGGAGCCGTTCGATGACGGTGGCGACAAGTTGACCGGCGATTTGCTCGAGCAGTCGAACATTCTTGGCGAATTGGTCTTCGAGTTCGTCGTCCGGCAGCCCAGCTGCCATGCCTTCGTGCAGATCGACAATGAAGGGCAGCAGGGTGTAGGGATCGGCGAAGACTCCTTCGGCGGGACGATCGTCGACTGCGTGCCACTCGCGCGCGAATTGCTGGACTCGGCTGTGAATCTTCCACGCTTGCAAAAGATTACCCATCGCCTGTGGACTGTCACCGAGTCGCGGAAACTTGCCGTGGAAGAAGAGCAAACCGGGAACCGACCAGTACATCATCGTGTCCCAGATGACTTTTGCCACCATGACCTGCGCGTTGCCCATCAGCGGGAATTGCTTCGCGTACGCCACCAGCCAAATTTCGCTGAGGACTAGATAGACCTGGTTATGGGCGATGACTTTTTCCTGGATGTCCTGGCCGGCAAGATCTCGCTCGATCAGGTCCACGATGAGTCCGTTGCTGATTGCCATCAAGTCGCCGCCAGAGGAGTACAGCGGGTCGATCGATACGCCCGCTTCTCCGGTGAGGCACCATCGGTCTTCGGAGAAGACCTGTTTGCAACCGTATGCGTAGTCCCGCATGATTCGAAAGTCTTGAATCTTGTCGCTGTGTTGTTCGATTTCCGCGGCGCACTGCGGCTCGTGAGATTTCAGCCATTCGAGTGCACGATCGAACGTGTTGAAACCCTGATGCGGATGGATGTCGGCGTCCGCGACGATTCCGATACTGGTCGATCCGGAGGCCAGCGGAATCAGCCACACCCAGTAGCCGTGTCCCATCAGGTGGTTGGTGGACAGCCTGCGAGCTCCGCCTCGTCGACCGTACGGTCCTACTTCCACATCGGTGCGCGCCTGCCAGTCGGCATCGGTTGACCACGAGTCGATGGCAATCGGATGCTCCACTCGCAGCCAAGAAGAGTTCGCGCGGTGCTCGACCGGTTTTGCAAGTCCGAGTTGACGTTTCAGCAGACCTGCTCGACCTGTCGCATCCACCACCCAGCGCGCGTGGATCGACCGGTGACTGCTTCCTCCGTCGCTCACCTCGATGAGGTGCTGCTCATCTCCGGCGCGGAGTTCTACCCGATTGACGCGCTGATTCGCGAGGAACCGCACCCCACTACTGGTGAGCAGCTCGCCTAGGTGATTTTCGAGACGGCCGCGGTCGAGCTGGTAGGTGGCGAGAGGCGCCTCCTCGATCTGGCCGAATTCCACGCGACGGGCGATATCGTCGTTTCCATTGTGAGGGAAGAACATCCGGAGTCCGAACTTGCGGAGTTGTTCGGTCTCCAGGTGATCCTGCAGGCCGAGTATGTCGCGGAGGTAGTGGGCTTGCATCTCGACACTGGATTCCCCGACCTTGTGGGCGGCCTCGGTGACCGGATGAGGCTGCCGTTCGATAACGGTCACCGTGAGGTCGGGAAGGGCACCCTTCAACTGCAATGCGAGTGTGAGTCCGGCGATCCCGCCGCCAAGAATTGCAACATCCACGGTGTCGGTCGAAGTTTCGTTCGCGGCCGTGGTCGATTCTGCGCTGGTCATCGCGGGCTCCTGGCGGTTACGGCCACTACGGGCATTGGTGGACGGGTGAGGGTTTCCATCGAGTCCGTTTGGGCGACGATGCCCCGATGGTTGCCGAGGCCGAAGCTGGTCAGCATTGATATCTCCTACTAGGGGTCGACTCTCATTACTGTGCTGAATTTGCGTTAGCTGCTACGCCACAGGTAAACCGACGTCGGTTCGCCCGATCGTCATCCACTCTCTGCTCGTGGGGGTCCGGTGCCTCTCGCGCCGATACGTGGCGAGTAAGTCCGCGATGACCGGGTCCCGCTGCCAACCTTGAATGCGCGCAACAACGTTGTCGGCGGTGTGGTCGGCAAAGTTATCGATGACGGTGCTGATCAGCTGCCCGGCGAGCTGCGCGAACAGTCGCGTGTTCTCGGTGAACCGAGCTTCGAACTCCGGTGGAGTTAGTTCGTCGTCCATCCCAGCGTGGAGTTTCACCATGAAATCCAACGGCGCATAGAGGTCGACGAACTGCGGACCGAGGTCGGAGTCGTCGATCGACTTCCACTCTCGGTAGAACTGTTGAACTCGGTTGCTGATCTGGGTGAGGCGCTGCAGATTGGCAGCGACGGAGGGCACAGTGGCCGCGACACGAAACTTGTCGTTGAAGAACAGGAGACCGAAGACCCCCCAGTAGAAAGCCGTGTCCCAAATTACCTTCGATGACATAACTTGGGCGCTGCCCATGAGGCTGTATTGCTTTTCATAGATCGCTAGCCAGATGTCTGTGACGCTGCGAAAGAGGCTGTCGTGAATCGCCGCCAGCGCGGTGACGTCCTCGCCCGCTAGCGACCGAGTCACAAGATCGACCACCAGTCCATTGCCGATCGCGATGAGATCGAGCCCAGGAGAATAGAGGGGGTCGAGGAAGACGCCGGATTCACCTGTCAGGCACCACCGCTGATCTCCTGAGAAGACCTGCTCGCACCCGTAGGAATAGTCGCGCATCACCCGAAAGTCCTGGATACCGTCCAGGTGCGCCTCCACGGTGGCGGCACATTGCGGCTCGTGAATCCGAAGCCAATCGCGTGCCTTCTCCAAAGTGTTGAAGGAACTGAAGGAGTACGCATCGGCGTCAGCAACGATCCCAACACTGGTCGAGCCCGACGCAAGCCTGATAAGCCATACCCAATAGCCGTCTCCCATCAAGTGGTTGGTCGACATGGCGCGATCGCCTTCATGGATCCGGTCGTTCCAGCCGGGGTCGTCTGTCCATGTGCCGACATCAATGGGGTGCGCAATTCGGAACCATGCGGCGTTCGCCGTATGTTCGACTTCGTTGCGATGGACCCGCCGATGGCGTTGCAGCAATTGACTTCGGCCCGAAGCGTCTATCACCCAGCGTGCGCTGATGCTGCGCTCACTGTCAGGACCAGTGACCTGGATCTGGTGGTGCGCCTTGTCCGACTGCAACTCGATAGCGCCGACCTTGTGACCGTCGAGGAGTTCGACTCCTGCCTGGATACACCGCATGCCGAGTTCATTTTCTAAACGCCCGCGGTCCAGCTGGTAGGTACTGAGTGGCGGGAATACCGAACTCCCGAGCTCAACTCGCTGGGTTATGTCCGAGTTGTCGTGGTTGCTGAAAAACATCCGCAGCCCGAACTTACGGATCTGCTGCGTCTCCAGATGATCGTGCATGCCGAGAATGTCGCGCAGGTAGTGTGCCGCGATCTCAACGGTGGACTCGCCGACCTTGTGGGTGGTCTCCTGGACCGGATGCGCTTGTTTTTCGACGACAACCACGCGAACCTCGGGTAACACTTGCCGGAGCTGCAACGCAAGGGTGAGCCCGGCAGTACCGCCACCCAAGATGGCTACGTCGTAGTCCCCCGGGTCTGTTGAAGCTGTGGTCTGACGTGCGCGTAGTGACTCTATGAGCGCCGCCCTCTGGTCGTCCGACAACTCGGAGAGTCGACGCTGTACCGCTGAAGTCATGGATCCTCCTCGATGAGGAGGGTGGTAGACAACAGTTTCGGCGTGCTTACGCTGCGCGGAAGAATCAGGAAAGTGCGATCGGTTTAGCTGATCGAATGTTCGCCTGAGGCAATGGTGCGCCAGGTCGATCCCACGAACGCCTACTCCCGGCACGGCAACACGAACAGTTCGTATGCGGGTCCATCGCTCGGAAGTGGTTCCTAGGACAGACGACCATAGGTTCGTCGATGCAGTTTCATCATGGAGGCTAGATGCCCAAGCAACCTGCGGACGCGACAGCGCGACAACAGCTCCTCCCGACCGCCGAAGGCGGAGCGTGTAGGTACGAGGCTCGTCTTTTCGGCCCGTTTCAAATTTTGCGCGATGGCAACCCGCTGAAGGATGCGGCGGTGTTGGGGCGCACTAGCGCTCGCACTCTGCTGAAATGGTTTTTGTTGCATCCCGGTGTCCGCGTCGAGTCGGCGACGTTGTGCGAAATCTTGTGGCCTGACAAGCAGCACCCGAGTAACCCGACCAACAGGTTGCACGTCACTCTTCACTATTTGCGTCACCTTCTCGAGCCCGGGTTGGCAGCTCGCCAGCCTTCCGCGTTCATCCGCTCGGATGGCAAGGGGTGGTACTACTTCGACTTCGCGGGGCGCTGGTGGACCGATGTGGGCGAGGTTGAACGACTCTTCGCAGAAGGAAAGGCCGCCGAGGCGCGGGCGGATGCTGAGTGTGCAATCGCGTCCTACGAGCGGCTTCTGGACTATTACGACCGAACTTTCTTGACCGAAAATCTGTTCGACAAAGCTTTCGACTCATCGCGCACTGTTCATGACGTCGCGCACCACACGGCCGAGAGCCGACTTCTTCGGCTCTACTTGGCGCAAGGCCTTACCCACAAAGCACTGTCGTGCGCACTGTCCGTACTGGACCGAGATCCCTACTCGGAAGAGGCGTCAATGGCCATCGCGGAAGTGAGCCTTCTGCAGGGCAACACCGTGACGGCGCGCAGCCAACTTGCCGACCATCTGACGACCATGCGACAAGAATTGGGCGTGAATCCCAGCCCGTCCGCATCGCACCTGTGGGGGCGCATCAACATCACGCAGTGACGTGTTGGTTGGCGGCGAGTCGTGCACCACCGACTGGATAACGTGGCGGAGACCTCTTCTGGCAGCCGTCCGTACACGATCTCGGGAATGAGAATATTTTCTCGCCCACGCCTGGATCTCCTACCGGTGACGAGTCAGGCCAGAAGGTCAGGTTCGCCGGCCCTCTCGTAGTCCGCGGCGAATTACTGCAGGATGGCGAAGCATTTTTGGACCTAGCGCGAGCGACACTACGGTCAGCGGCAGCCATGGACGAATGTGTGGAGTCAACCGCTGAATGAGTCCGTCGCCATCGAGTTCGATCACCATCGTGTCGGTGATTGCCATCCCTGCAACAGCGGCGTCGAAGATCGCAACTCGGGTGTCGCCGTCGATGAGGGTCTGCCGCCAACGCAAGTTCGTAAGATTGCTGAACACAGCGCCGAGAAGGACACGGAGGTCATCGTGTCCTTTGAACACCATGCTGCCGGACACCGGTGGTATCAGTTCAGCGGTGGGCGACAACGTCGCGAGCATCCCGTCGACGTCATTCGACTCCACGGCGTGGCAGAACTGACCGACGGCGTCGAGCGTTTTTAGGTCTCCCATGGGCTTCCCTTTCGAACGGACGTCTTGTTCTGGAATTCGTTGCGCGGCAATCGACCTGGTCGATAAAAACACGGGACTTACGTTTTTGCAAGTCTTCTTGAAATTCTCAAGCAATGCAAGCATAGCCCGCCAAACAACAGGATGCAGCGAGCGCGATCGTGCGAGGGGACAAATCACACACACCCCAAGCTCGGGTCCAAATACACCCGAGCCTGGAGCCACCTCCCACTGATCGGACGCTTCGTCCCCGACCGTTGCGACAGGGAAGGCGTCACAGCCATGCACCCTCAGGCGTCGCTTGCAACTTTGGGCGCAGCTTTGCGTTCCTCCCCCATCGGGCCGAACACGTATCCCTCTTTCCACGCACGCCGCTCGAACATCCGCTGAATCGGTGTGGCAGCAAATGTGGTCACGATCGTCATCAGCGCAAGAATGGTGTAGAGCTCGTTCGTGATCAAACCTGCGGACAGGCCAATGTTCAGCAAGATCAACTCCATCAGACCGCGCGCATTGGCAAGTGCACCCATCGAGCTGGCCTCTCTCCACCCCATACCTTGCCAGCGGGCCGCGAGGGTGACGCCGCCGAACTTGCCAATGAAAGACACAACAAGGATTAGCACTGCCACAAGTAGCGTCGAGGGATCGAGAATGAGGCTCAGCTCCGTATTGAGTCCGGAGTAGATGAAGAAGGCCGGCAATAACAGGTAGGCGACCAGCGGCTCGAAACGATCCTTGATGGTGTCGAGCAACTCGCCGCGCGGCATCACAGCTCCAGCGATGAATGCACCGAACACCGAGTAGATACCGACATAATCCGTGAACCAGGCGCCAGCGAGCACTACCAATAACACAATTGTGAGATGAGCGATCGGTATTCCACCGGCAACTTGATCGTCACCACGTTTTGGCGTCCATGTATTAAGCCGCGCGAGCCAACGGCGCGCGACGAACATCATGAAGAGCAGATAACCGATTCCACCAACAATCGTCAGCAGTGCTCCGCTCATTTCCTCCTTTGTCGTAGCGACCACCACCGCAAGAAGAATCCACGCACAGGCATCGTCGACTGCTGCACACGACAGCGACATCGTGCCTAGTCGTGTGTTGAGCAATCCGGAATCGTAGATAATCCAGGCCAACATTGGAAACGCGGTGACCGCGACAGCGGCGGCAACGAACAAGCCGCCCTGCCACGGTTCTACTTTTTCGGTGAAGAAGTCCGTGCTCGACGACACCATCAGCCAACCGACGATTCCACCGAGTACGAGTGGAAGGCCCACCCCAGCCGCAGACGTGGCGCCTGCTTGCCGAATGTGCGAGCTCAGGATGTCGAGTTTGAACGACGCTCCGACAAGGAACATATACAGGACAATGCCGAGTTGACCGACGACGTAGATCGCAGTCAAATTCGGGTGCGTAATCGATGTGCCTCCGACGTCGACTGTAGCCGGGAACAACCAGCGCTGCGCCGTTGGCCACACCATGCCCAGCACCGAGGGACCCAGGACGAAGCCGGCAACCATGATGGCTACCACTTGAACTTGCGCAAGTTTACGAAACAGTGGCCATATCAGACGATATGTTGCCATGATGACAAACATTTGTAGAAAAAACAGAGTAGCGATGTGCATCAATGTCGGCATGTCTGGCTCCCCAGGGCAGTGTTGACGTAATAGAACGTTGGTCGCTGCAGATGCACAAGAAGGCATCCACTCACATAAATAGTTGAAATCGACGAGTCTGCCTCGACGCGACTTACCAGTCAGATGACGGGACTAGAGAACTGCACTCCACTACCCGAACTAGCGCGAGGACGAATTATCAATATGGATAATCATGACTCCATCCCTTCATCAAAAGCCACCAGATAGATACTCCCAGGAGGATGTAGACAACTAATGCCAACACCGACTGGGCGATCGGCACAGTCTTTCCACGCGATAAAGTATCGATCCAACTGAACCGTCTGCCGAAGTCGCGATTCAGTTCATGCTCATCGGATCGCAGAGACGTGCTCTCGATGTCGATGACGTTCAACAGAGATGCGCGCTCGACGTCATCGTCCACTTTTTGGATTGCCAAACGCGCTAAAGCCAGATTGGTCTGCGCGGCGCCCGCATTCCCTAATTTTCGGTGGCTTCCCGCGATTCCCACCAACAACGTCGGATAGAGGCCCGTCAAGACGTTCCCGTCCTGCTCGTCGACATCGAGAGTCATAGTCAGATGCTCCGCAGCACCGAGCGCCCGCAAGTTCCACATCAACTCCCGAAGTGGATCCTCTTCCAAGTCCGCGAGTTGGGCAGCGACAACGCACCGATGGAGCGGATCGCCGGACGAGACCGATTGATCCCACAATCGCTCGAAGTGGCTTTTAGCGTGCAACGGATCAGTCAACAAATCCAGCTGCCGGTCGCCGCGAAGCCGATGCGGATCGAACGATGCGTCGCTCCACATGGTCGGTTCGCCTCCTTCTACCGGCAGCAGGTGCCGGCCTGGGTTCTCATCGCCCTCCAGCACTCGACTCACCGCCTCTCGAACATCCATAGGACCTGCAAGATCGCTCTGAGTCTTGATCACGAGCCCCGGAAGCGATCTGTGTCGAACAAGTGATTGCTCCCGTTTGATTGAGCCGCACAAGTACCGAGTTGCCTCGCGACGTGCACGTGTGTCGAAGCTTGTCCGCTGCGTATTTCTCAGGACTTACGTCGGTTGCAAGTCGAAGCGTTTGTGCGACCAGCTCGACGACATCGAAGTCACCGACTATGACGGGCACAACGAATACGCACTTTCGTGACGGCGGCAGTGAAGCTGCGCCGTGGGGTACCGACCGACTTCATGCGAACGCGCCACAGAGACAAGACTTTTCGACATGGCGGCGGACACCGACGTTGTCGGCACCGTAGGTGTCGACGTAGAGTGTCGCAGCCGCCGAGTACGACAACGGCTTGCTGGGGCCAAAGAAGCTACGTGCGTGCAGCTCTAATCTGACTCCGACGGTCAGAAGTCTTTGCGAGCAACCGTATCTCTGCTCACTTCGACCAGCCGTTCCCACCCATCTGCCAAACCGAGGCTGGCAAAGGTCTCACGCATCAGAGTGTTGAAAACGGAGCCTGACTCGATCAGCTCCTCTTCGATTTGACCGAACACCTCGATCATGAGAACGCCATACAGCCTGGCCCAAGCGAGCTTGAACAGCCACCCCATACCCACGCCTTCAACGCCGAGCGAAGCAAGGAACGGACTATTCGAGTTGGTTGCACCCTTCTGGATGACAGAGCTCAGCGCTGGGTCCAAGTCTTCGGCTGATGGGGCAGAAATGAGCCCCAGCGAGTGCAACTCGACAAACAGCTCGGCGAAATAGTCTGCGAACGGATTCGCGTTGTCTTCGCCCTCGACATTTGGAAAGGAGACAAAAACGTTGGTGCCAGCGGAGCGGGTTGCGGCAAACGGGTTGGCGAACGCCATTTGAAATTCTGTTCTATGAGCGAGCGCCCAAAGCCGAAACATCGTGGCCGACGCCGCGAGACGGGCAGCCGGGTCGTCGGGCGGATAGTAGTCGCGGGCTTTGGCCATCGCCGCGACTACGTCGCTGTAAATGTCGTGGGCGACCAGCTTATGCAATCCATCGACACTCTTGATATATCGGTATAAGGCCGGTGACGTCATCCCCATCTGGGTGGCGACAGCGCGCAAGGACAGATCGTGCCCCTCCCTTAACAGCTGCCGCGAGACTTCGACGATTTCGTCGTACGTCTCTAGCCGGCGGCGCTCGCGGCGACCCATGATCGACACCTCGATCGACATCTCCACCTCCCCGCTGCCTGTCACGGTTGGGGGTAGCCCACCGAGGATGCGTCTCGCACCATCCCAAAGCTAACTCCGCCTATGGACTGTTCGACCGGCTTTAGTTCACCACTAAGAATCTGGTCGACAATTTCAGTGCGGAGCCGTTGCCCTTCGACCTGCCTTGACCACTGCGGTTGGCACCTACTGAAACGTCTAGGGTCGTTCATCGAGGCCAGTCCCCCGAACGCGTCTAGGTTGCGAGCCGAATGCTGTGAATACTGTTGGCCCGCTCGAAGGTACGAGACCACGGTGATCGCCGCCTTCCGCTATCCCGGAGATGAGTGTGGCATTCGCGTGACGGCCTCCCCCTGCCCGTAACCAGGGTATCGGCAAGCTGGAACATGAGAGTGGGGTTGACCGCGACGCGCTAGCGCGTCATGACGAAGATCTGACTTTCGCAGCTAAAAGAATGTCATGTCAATGACCTCGGCGGTTCTATACGGTCGCCGCAGTCGCCGTGAAATGACTGCGCCAGGCGGAAATCGGTGTCGGCGACCCCGACGCTGCGATTTCGTGCCGCCCTCTCGTGAGTACTTCCGCGGCATCCTTGCTGGAAATCCCGCCGAACACCTGACACGCCAGATCTGTGTGTGAAGCCTGGTTGCCTGCCAACACTCTCGTCCACGCTGCGGTGGCCGCACCCCACGCCAGTCTGTCCCGATACCGTTCGGCTATCTGACAAATCCGATCGAGGCCAGCCTGATCGGTGCCGCCGCCGTAGGCGCAGGCCATACCGACGCCATTCCACAGGTCACCATGCCGATCTGGCTGGAATCTGGCAACGGTTTCCGCTGCCCGATCGATGCGTGCGCCGCTAGAAAACCAAATTGCGCGACCTAGGCCCTGGTCGAACAGTGAATGGCATTGTGTCGAAAGATGATTCGGACGTGCCGTTTTCGTGATGTAGCGGCGACGCTCGAAGAACCCGCCGTGAAAGCCATACCCGTCGACGATTGCCCAACCGAGCAACGGATCGAGGTCACCCAGATAGCGTTCGGGTTGTCGCCGTAGGCGGGCGAGAGCCAGACCGAGTCCGACGTAGACGGTGTAGATATGCGAACTGCCCGGACCGTCGAGGAAAGTATCAAGACGCTTCTTCCGCGGGTTCATGAGGTCCAATGCACCCAACCCCATGCCCGCACCCTCGTAGGCGAATCCGCTGAACACTGGATCAACACCCTGCAGCCGGACACCGAGCACTGCTGCGTTGCTGTCCTCCAACGTCGCGTTGTAACCCAACGCCAGCGATTCGGCCACGGGAGCGAATCGTTGCCAGGCTTCGGGTTCGAAGCCTGGCTTGCTGAATACCTTTCGAGGTGCGGGTATGCCGAAAAGTCGGCGACGCACGCTGCCTAATGCAGTCATCGATCAGCCCTCGCTGTAATCGTGTGTGGGTGGCGAGCAGTCCATGCCGCTCGCAGACTTTGGCGCCATTCTTCGTAGCTGGCGGCGGATGCGCCCTGCGAAGAACCGGCGGCGCGTTCAGTGGCGGCGATTTCTGCGACTGTTGCACTGTCTTCGCCCCACGAAATGGTGCACGCAAGATCGGTGTGATCGGAGGGGTTGCCACCTATTTGCCGGAAGTCGGCTGCCACAGCCACTCCGACAGCAAACTGATCCGCGTCCGGTCCAGCCGCGATCACAAGCCGAGTCAACGCCGCTTCGTCAGCGACCGCGGCGGCGTACGCGCAGGCCAACCCCACACCGCTCCACAGATCGCCACGCCGATGTACTGGGAAGCGCCCCACGATGTCAGCAACCCGTTGCGTGTTCGCTGCGCTGGTGAACCAAAGGCTACGGCCGAGTCCGCAGTCGAACATCCGTGCTGCATAGCCTGTGATGCGCCGAGGTCTGACCTGGCGTTGCAGACTTCGCTCAGGAGTAAAAAAGCCGTGGTAGAAGCCGTATCCGTCGAGAATCAGCCACCGCTCGTTGTCCTCGTATCGACTCATGACACGAAGAGGGTTCACCGGCATCCGCGGTAATGCGAGACCTGCACCGATGTACAGCAACGGTTTATGCGCGCCGCCAGGGCCGTTCAGAAGGCCTGCAAGTCGCTTCTTGTGGGGCAACATGCAGTCCAGTAAAGACAGTCCCATTCCGACACCTTCATACGCGACACCGCGTACGTCGTTGTCGGCGCCGTTCAGCATCGGGCCGAGTGTGTCGAAGTCAGGGTGGTCGACCGTCGTCCAGAAACTATCCACCAGGGTATTGGCGACGGGCGCAAAATCCTGCCACACCCGGTCGATGTCGTCCTGAACCCCGAACTGCTGAGCCGCGATCTTCGGAAATTCGTCGGCTGACAGCCGCAAAACCGGCTTGAGGAACGTGCTCAAAGTGATCAACTGAGCATTCCTGACTGTGTCGGGGCGCACGCATCGCCACAGTGAGATGCGGGACGGCGGAATGCGGTCCGCCCGTGATCCTTGCGCTGGGATCTCATTCGAACCGTCGAAGAATCCGCTGGCGAAGGAGTGCGTATGCCGGCACGTGGGGCACGGTAGGCAGACCCTGCTGCAAAGAGTTGACGATCGCGGCAGCCTCCTCGGACGGCATACCGCAAAGCACCTCACTTGCGAAGTTGTTGTGGTCGGCGGGGTTGCCGACATGGTGGCGGATGCTGGCTGACATTGCGACTCCGACGGCAAGGTGTCCGCGGCGCTCGCCCGCGACCTCGCGCAAACGTTCGACTGTCGAACGATCGACCCCACCGGTATATCCGCAGGCGAGCCCTACTCCCTGCCATAGGTCTGCTTGTCGCGATTCGGTGAATCCTGCGATCGTGGCGGCGACACGATCGACATCGGCACCTGATGAAAACCAGATGCTGCGTCCCATCCCGTGATCGAAGACCCGCAGCCCGTATCCGTGTAGTCGTCGCGGAAGACGTTGTTGGATTACGTAGCGGTCGTGTGCGAAGAACCCTTGATGAAAGCCATACCCGTCGAGGACGGCCCAACCGAAGAGTGGATCTTCCAGCCGCTTGCGAAACGGCTCTGGGTTGAGCCTCATCCTTGCCAAGCCCATACCGGCACCTAGGTAGATGCCGAATATGTACGGCGCGCCTGGACCGGTGGCGAAAGCGAGGGTGCGGCGTTTTGTTGGCAGCAGAGTGTCGAGGGCAGCCAAGCCGACACCGGCACCCTCGTAGGCGAAGCCGGCCAACTCTTTGTCGTAAGCATCCAACTTGGGGACCAGGGTCTCGAACCGTGGGTCGAGCACGGTCATCTGGCAGCATTCGGTCACGGTGAACACGACCTGCTTCAGCCGGGCACTTGATGGGTCATCGCCGATCGCCGGCGGCTTCAGCGTTGCCTCCGACACCGCAAACACTTTTCCCAAGAGATTGCCTGCGACCGCGCGAAGCTTGCTTTCTTCTGCGGCAGGATGGATTTCAGTGCCAGCAGGTATTACGGGGGGAGTTACCAGGTCAACCATTGATTACCTCTCTAGGCGGGCACACGCGACATGGCGAAGGCCTCGAACAAATGAAGTTGAAGCAGCTCATAGCCGGGGCGGACCATATGTGTCGGCAGACTGGCGAACGCATTTTCGACGATCTTGGACGCGCCCAGACTGTCGGTACCACACAAGACCTCACATGCGAGATCGGTGTCTGCCTGCGGGTTGCCGGCACGGTGACGACCACGGGCTGCGAACGCTGCCCCGGTGGCTACACGCGTGAGATGCGGGGCGCAGACTTCGCGCAGAAGCTCGATCTCTTGCCGCGAGACGCCGCCGACATAGCTGCAGGCGACGCCTACTCCTAGCCACAGGTCAGCGTGCCGATCTGGAGTGAACGCGGCGATCCGGGCAGCGATACTGCTCACGTCAGCACCCGAGGAAAACCAGATGCTACGGCCGACGCCCTGATCAAAGACTCGCCGCGCATACGGAGAGAGGAATTCGGGAACGATCTGGCGGTCGACGAACTTCTTTCGGGCGAAAAATCCCTGGTGGAAGCCATAACCGTCCATGACCAGCCATCTCAAGACTGGGTCGTCAAGTTGAGCTAGAAATGGCTCGGGCCGTCTCCTCATACGCGCCAGCGCCTCGCCGGCGCCGATGTGAACCATGTAAACGTGGGCATCCCCCGGACCGGCGAGAAACGCGCGGAACCGCGACTTCCACGGCAACACACAGTCCAGCCCTGTCAGTCCCATCGCCACACCCTCGTGGGCGTATCCACTCAGCGGTTCGGGGACAGTCTCGACTCTGGCCATGATGTCGGCAAGACTCCCGCCATCAACCACCGCGTGGTAGCCGCCGACAGCCGCTCGGACGCCGTCCTCGAGGTGTAGCCAATTGGCGGAGTCGCCGCCTTTGAACGCGAGGATCTCCTTTTCGGGCACACCCATGGCGGCACGGCGCGCCTGCATCAGCATGCGGCTCATCGCGTCTGCTCCCCCACCAACGAACAGACCGAGAAATCCCGGCCGCCGCCCTTCGCCAGGCCGTCCGGCCCCACGGTGATCCATGCATCGTCAGATCTGCCGTGTGCTTTGTAGACGTCAACAAGCCGCATCAGAGTCTTGTCGGCTCGCCATAGATCTGCTTGTCCACTGCGGGCATCGTCGGTGGCAGCGTCACATTCTGCGATGACAGCAGAAACCAGTTCGCCTGCAATCCTTTCCAACTCGTCAAGATTGGCTGCCAGTTGGTTGTCGAGATCGGCATCGGAGAGGTTGGCGTCCATGCCTTCATGGAAGCGGGTCATGAAGTCGAAGTCGTAGTAGGTGACCAATCCGTCCGCATGCGCTTTCGGCTCGACGTCGTACCACTGACGTAAGAATCGCTGGACGGGCAACGTGATGGCCGACATCCGCGCCAGTTGCGCGACGAGCTTTGGCCGGTCGACCAATTTACGGAACTGGTCGTGGTAGAAGAGCAGAGCAGGTACCGCCCAATAGACCCCCGTGTCCCACATCACTTTTGCACTCATGACCCGAGCGTTTCCCATGATCGGGTATTGGCCTTCGTAGATCGGCAGCCAACCGTCGGTGACGAGGAAGAACACCGAATTGTGGATGGCGGCGAGTTCGCTGATGTCTTCACCGTCGAGCGCCTGACTAACAAGATCGGTGATCAGTCCGTTGCTGAGCGCAATAACGTCGAACCCAGGTGAATAGAGGGGATCGAGAAAGATCCCCGCCTCACCTGTCAGGCACCACCCTTGCTCGGAGTACACCTGTTCGCAGCCGTAGGAATAGTTACGAATGACCTTGAAGTCGAGCAGTTTGTCGCGATGAGTCTCGACGGCCTCCGCACACTGCGGCTCATGTTCCCGCAGCCACGACATTGCCTTCTCGAAGCGGCTGATTTTTTCGAATGGGTGCAGTGATGCATCTGCCACGATGCCTACGCTGATCGAGTTGGAAGCCAACGGGATCAGCCACACCCAGTACCCCTCCCCCATCAAGTGGTTAGTCGACAGACGTCGGTGCCCATCTGTGATGCGCTCGTGCCAGCTGCCGGTAGCCGACCATTCGTCGATGTCAATCGGGTAGTCGATCCTGAACCACGCGGAATTGACGTTGTGTCCGTTGGGTTTCGACAATCCAAGTTTGCGTTTGAGGATGGAAGAGCGGCCCGAAGCATCGACTACCCACTTGGCACGGATTCCGCGATTGTGGCCGTCCGGCGTCGTCACACGGACAAGATGCCGCTGCCCTGTGGGGGCGAGATCGACTTCGTTGATCTTGTGTCCGCTCAAGACGTCTACCCCGCGGCCGACAAGTTCGTCGGAGAGGTAGTTTTCGAATCGACCGCGGTCGAGCTGGTAGGTAGCGCCGAGGTGTGGGCGGTGTGCGTGGCCGAGTTCGACTCGACGCGCGATGTCGCTGTTGTCGGCCTGGGTGAAAAAGAACCGCAGCCCGAACTTGTCGAGTTGCCGGTCATTGATGTGCGGTTCGATCTCGAGCACGTCACGCATGTAGTGAGCAGCGATATCGACAGTCGATTCGCCCACTTTGTGCGCTGCTTCAGGCGCGCGAGTGCTCTTCTCCACCACGACGATCGAAGTGTTGGGACGGCTCTTGTGTAGTTGCATTGCCAGCGTCAGGCCAGCCGCGCCCCCGCCCATGATTGCGACATCGAATTCGGAAATCGCTTCATTGGACGATTCCTGCTCGTTCACTGTCCTACCTCCAGCATGAAGTCGTGGCCTCAGGGCCAGTGGTCTGATGGTTGTTGATCTGTCGTGACGCGTGCGCGTAAACGTGATGAAAGGGGGGAACTACGCTGTCGCCATGTCGGCGGACCGGTGGATCGTCTGTTGTCCATGTCGAATAGTTCGAGCTATCAACAAGATCCGTCTGACCCTGCGGGTTGAGGTACTTGGCATCTAGCGTCGATCCTTTGTCCCCCAGCTTCATTCGCGCTCCTTCTACGTTCCCAGTGCTACCGCATCTCGTCTCCTGGTGACACTAAGAAGCCCGGTTACGCCGCACTTACCGCACATGGAAGCTCGATCCGGTACACGTCTGAACCGTTCGACGCCTGGCGCGCAGGACCGATTCTCGGGGCACGTCTATGCACGCGGACTTGACCGACGGCTGCCGAGCAGGCCGATGAATCCCCGGTGCGGAGTTATCGAATGCGCGCAGCATTCAACAGGTCTGATGTGCCTATACGGCAGCTACATCTGATCGAGGGTAGGTTCACACAACGTGCACTAGCCGTTGGCCTTTCGGCAATCGTCAGATCGAAGCTCGTGATGCAGTCTCTCGGCTTATTTTGATAATCTGGTCCCACCTGTCAGCGAGCCCAAGGCTGGCAAAGGTTTCGCGTAGAAGCGTGGTAAAAACCGAGCCGGAGCGAATCAGGTGCTCGTCGATATGCCCAGAAACCTCGACCATCACGATTCCGTACAGGCGCGCCCACGCGAGATTGAAGAGCCGCCGGGGAGCCAGTCCTTCAGCCCCAAGTGCCACATGGAAGGGGTCGGCGGACATTCGCTCCGGATCCCGGGTTTGCACGGACTCGAGATCGTCCGCGGGCGCCTCGAAAGGAAGTCCCTGGGAGTGCAGTCGGATGAACAAATCTGCAAAATGATCCGCGAACGCCGGTGATGCGCCTGCGGGCCCTACCTCCGGTAGGGGCTCATCCGCTGTGTCGATGGAACACGTGGAGTCGGCGGGGTTGGCGAACGCCATTTGGAACTCGGCTCTGTTTGCCAGTGCCCAGATCCTGAACATGGTCGCGGAAGCGGCGAGGCGTGCCGCTGGATCGTCGGTCGGGTAGTGGTCGCTTGCTTTCGACATGGCCGAGACAATGTCTCGCTTTATGTCGCGAGCGACGATGGCACGCATCCCGTCGACGCTCGCGACATATCGATACAAACTGGGTGGCGTCATTCCCATCTGGGTTGCGACAGCGCGAAGCGAAAGTTCACTCTTCTCACGCAATAGCAGCCGAGATACCTCGACGATCTCATCGTAGGTTTCAAGTCGTCGACGCTCCCGTCGACTCTTCGTCAATTGCTGGTGGACCATCGCACCCTCTTCATGGCCACCCGCGCGTGGGCTCGCCAATCGCCCTGCTGAACTGACAGGTACGGACTTCGGCACCACACACACTTGTGGCGGTTCCACTATCGCCGCCGGCGGGGGAATACGTTCGACTGCGCATTGCTCACTCATACTGAGCGTTGCATCGGACAGCATTAAGCTCTATCCGGCAACACATCCAGCCGGGTGATCATGTCGTCTACAGAGCATCATCGCGCTGCCGGCCGCGATCGGCTGCTGTCGCATCGCGGAGTGCCGCGGCGGCGGTGGAACCGGCTGGGTTCGACAGACCCTCATCTGCGGGAGAATTGGCGGCGGTTTTCGAACGGGAACGCTGTAGCCGTTTGGAAAACGCGTCGGCGATGAGTGCACCAGCAGCCGCGCCCGACATGTCTCGGGCGAGGAGTTCCGGGGGCAGATCGCGATCGGCATCTTGTGGTCGAGCAGGCAGGAGTACAGCCGCCAGCAGGGCTCCGACAAGTGAGACTCCTGCTGCTACAAGGGATCCGCCCGACATTCCGTGCAGATAGGCTGACGTTGCGCCGTCGAGTAGACGTTGCCCCGGTTCTGCCAGGCCGCGTTCGGTGAGCATTTGCGAGACCTGGATGGCAGCTCCAAAGGAATTCGAAGCAGCGGCGAAAGCGTCTTCGGCGCCCGGGACGGCTGGCAACGTTGATTCCAGACGGTTTTGGTACAACGATGATGCGACGCTTCCTATCACCGCCACTCCGAGAGTGCCACCGAACAGTCGGGTGGCGTCGTTTACCGCTGCGCCGACTCCAGCCTTGTCCTCCGGCACTGCGCCCATGATCGCTTCCGTGGCCGGCGCACTCGCAAGTCCAACTCCGATGCCGAGTAGGAGCATTTCGCCGGCGATCATGGCGTACGACGTCGTGCCAGTGTTCGTCGAGCACCAGAGGAGCCCGACAGAGAACAGCACAAGGCCTGCGACCACGACCACTTTGTTTCCAATTTTGACTGCGAGCTTCGTTCCTATGATCGACGAGATAGCGACGGCGAACGCCATGGGGAGAAGGCGAACCCCCATGGAGAAGGGGCTGTAGTACTTCACCAACTGCAGGTATTGCGTGATGACGAAGATGAAACCTTGTAAGGCAAAGAACGAGATCGCGACCGCCGCGCTGGCGGCGCTGAACCGGGGGTTCGCAAACAGCGATACGTCGAGCATGGGGTGAGCCGACCGGCGTTCCACCGCAACGAAGGCGACCAACAACGCAGCTCCGAGCGCAAGGCTGAGGATGGTGCGGGTAGATCCCCACCCCCATCCGGGAGCTTCTATGACTCCGAGGACGAGGATCGCTACGCCGGCACTCGAAAGTCCGAGGCCCAGCCAATCGATCGGGGGGGTCTCCGAGGCACGTGAATTGGGCACAACCCAGCAGATAAGGACGCCAACCACGACGGCTAACGCTGCCATGAAAACGAAGATGCTGCCCCACCAGTGGTTGGCAAGCAGTGCGCCGCCGACGATTGGGCCGGTAGCAACACCGAATCCGGTGACGGTTCCCCAGAGCCCGATGGCGCCAGCACGCTCGCCCCGCTCGGTGAAGACGTTCACGAGGATCGACAGGGTCGCGGGGAACATGAGGGCGGCTCCGATGCCCATGGCCGCGCGCGCGGCGACGAGCTGGCCCGGAGTGTCGATGACGGCCGCCCACAAGCAGGACGCCGCGAAAATGGCGAGGCCAACCATCAGCACTGTTTTTCGGCCCCACCGGTCGCCGAAACTGCCACCTGCCAGTACTAATGCGGCAAAGGCCAAGCTATAGGCGTCGACTATCCACTGCAGCTCGGACGTGCTCGCACCTAGCTCCTGCATGAGCGCAGGCAGAGCGACGTTCACTATCAAAATTTCGACACTGACGATGAACGCCGTGAGAGTAAGAGCGAGAAGGATCAGGGGCTTTCGCATGACTTGACTTTCTCAAGGTAGCGTGAGAAATGTCAAGTGGTTCTGCTAACATTCTTTTCCTAAGTGAGATTCAGCTCTCATTCTCAGCGAAGATAGCCAAACAAGAAGGAGCACAGCGTGACTCAGCAGACGCAAACGACCGCGCTAGATACCGTCCTCGCATACCACCGCGCTTGGACTAGCGGAGACGTCACCGCAGCACTGGAGTACGTCGCAGACAACATCGTGTGTCAAGCACCTGGGGCCGAGCTGATCGGAAAAGATGCCTACGGCGCCTTCCTCGGCGGATTCGCTCCCACCCTGACCGGACTAACCGATCTTGCGGCATTCGGCGACGACGATCATGTCGTTCTCTTCTACTACCCTCACATCGGGCAAATCACTACTGCCCCGGCTGCCGAGCATTTCACCCTCCGCGACGGGAAGATTGCCGAGAACATCTTGGTCTTCGACCGACTCTCGTACGCGCCCCCCCAGCAATAGAACCGAAGGCCCGGCCACACAAGGCACCCAGGTGGACAGCGACGAACGGATCTCTACGCTGTCCACCTGGGCTCGCTAGACCTACGAAACATCACCGCTTGCTGACACACCCCAAGACATCCGCAATGGGTTTCGCTATGCCTGCGAGACGCAACGGCAGAAACTAATACTGCCCACGCGATCGCCTCTCTACAGGACTAACTCTCGATCGCTGCCGCAGCTGTCCACCCCACCACACAGCAATAAGCCCAAGCGCAAGGCACAGAAAGACAACGCCTCCCGAAAGGGCGTAAGCGACCATCAGCACGCATGCGCCCAGCGCAGCAACGTCGCCGCTACCTTCAGGCTGCATCACGGCTTCTCGTCGCATTACGGCTACTTTCGGCGTATTTGCCTTCAGCAAGATCACGCAGGTTCAACAACTGCTTACGCATCATGAACAGATCAAGCCACGCCAACATCCACTGGCGGATCCAACCGATCCGATCCGCGCGGGGAAGACTCAGCTTTACCACCAAGCGAGTGTTTCCACAGCCGTCGTCACGCGTGACATAGCTGATCACCAACTCACCGAACATCCACCGACCGAGCCTGGACACCCGAATGGTGAGATGCTCGTTAACTACAAAGCTCACCAGCGTAAAGACTCTGATGAAGCGCTGTCCGATCTTCAGTTGCTCCAGCCCTGGCGTGAGAGCGCGAGGACTCCGACGCCCGAAGTTGTTCAGCAAGTCGTAGCTATACGGGGCTGCTTTGATCTGACACAACCATCTGAACACTTCAGGACGAGACGCCGCCACAGTGACCGCCCGGTGAGCTTCGAAAGTCGGATCTGCAAAAACGCCATCACACGGGTAGGTCGCACCTACCTCCGCGTCAGTAGCACCCCAAACACGCGGCCATCCCGCCACAATCGAACTCCCGTCTCGCATTCAAAGCGACGCCGTTTCGGCATGTGGCCCGCACCGTAAGTAAGTCCACTTCCCTCCCTGTTACGGCGCCAGTAAGCAAGGCCCCCAACGTGTGTGATTGCCAATAGCGCACTCGGCGGAGTGACAACCACGAAAGTGGCGATACGCGTGGTCACCAATTCGTCGCAGCACCAAAGACTGACCCCCCAGTACCGCTGCGCCGGACGTCCCCATCACACCCAGTGCCGGGGACTCCGGATTGTGCCGTTGTCCCGTCAAAGGTTCACCTACACAGCCGAAGTGCCGTGCAGAGAATTGAGCAGACCACTGTTCGCGGCCTGAGATGAGCCAGGTTCGGTCTGCGCGAGGACGTCAATGCTCGCTGCGTCCGTGATCACAGTCATGTGCGCCCGGTGCCGCGAGAGCATCACGCACGCGCGTCCTAGATCGAGGTTGAACGACTCTGCGGTGCGATACCCGGCGAGCGGATGCAGCGTGACGACGGCGGTGCGTTCAAGTCCTTGCAGGCTGTTCGCTGTCCCGACGAGCATGTCGGGATGATCGGCCAAGAGTGCACGGATAGCAGCAGCTTGCGTCACGTGCGGAACCACAACGGCGATATCGGCGGCGGTGAGAGGTCGTCCCCCGGACTCGGTATGAACAGCGGTGTCGAGCAGTTCGCGAGCACGGCCTGCGCATGTATCGATCAATGCGGGATCGGATGCCCCGCCCGACACGGCCACCACGCGGTGCCCCAGTTCGGGCACCACCGAACCAGAAGCCTCACAAAGGTGTTCCGGTGGACGGCGCGAGGTAAACGGTAGGTCTGGATAGAACACTGGCTGGATCAGTGCGGTCGTTTCGGCTCCGAGCCTCCAGGTGTGGCGCAGCCGCACGACACCGATGTCGTCATCCCGAGAGCGTCTCAACACACCGACAGCGTCACCGTGCGCGGCCTGCAACGCGATCGGTGCGGGTAGATCAGGGGCGGTGGCGCTGCTCAGCCACCGCGTCACATCCCCGGTCACTACCGGGTCGATCTGGCCGGGATCACCGACACACACCACTTGTCGCGCTATCGCACCCAATGCGCCGAGGTCGGCGTAGGTGCATTGCCAGGCTTCGTCCACGATCAGCACATCTGCGCCGAGACGATCAGGATCGGAGAACATCCACTTTGCTGTCGTGGCCAGAAGAATGCTGCCACCATCAGATCTCCACCGTGCGCGTTGGCCAGTAACCACCGGTGTCGAACCGCAGTTCGGCTTTCCCACACCGGTTTTCCACATCAACCCTGCGCGGTCTGTCAGCCCACCGAGCCGCCGCGCAATCTCCAACGCTTGCTCACGAGTCTGTGCCGCGATCCCTACCCGAAGGTCGGCACGATGCGCGAGAGCCGCCGCGAGTAGGCAGACAAGCCGCGTCTTGCCCGCTCCTGGCGGCGACGGCACTACGACAGCCGAGTCACCCGACCACACCGAAAACAACACACGCGCTGTGACCGGGTCGTCCATGATCGCAGCCCCCGGCCACTCGGTGAGACTGGCGGGAGCAGCGAGGGGCTGCGGTGCAACATCAGCAGTCGGGCTGAGCGTTGTCAATTTCGGTAAGACGATTCTCATGGGAACTGCACTCCAAAGATGGTCTGTAACGTCAATGTTGTTGCTCGGACAGCGAATTGCGACGTCGCTTAGTCTTCGGCTCCTGCGATCAGCACGTCGAGTGGCACATCACGACGCTGCAATGCCGGTGTGCGACCCGTCGAAAGCCACGACCGCCGCGCATACAACGCGTAATAGGCGCTTCGCCCGGCGCGCAACGTCTGCGGTGACGGTGGCTGCGGCATCACACACACCCGTGCACCGTCGGTGGGAGCATGGGTGCTGATCGCGCCGAGATCGAGGCGCAAACCACCACCGGCCACCGTCGCGGATTTCACGTCGGCAAAGAACCGCTCGAACGGCTGATCCTCCGGACCTCCGACCCAGCCGGCAACTTTCGTCCCCACCCGCAAACGCGAGTCGAGACGGTCACACGCAACCGCTATAGACGCACGCCCTGCCGAACCCGGCTTCTTTGCAGTGTGTTTCGCCGTTCCGGTCGCAACATGGCCGGTGTGAACAGCACGCCGTCGCCAGAGCGGATCGGAGAGCAACGCTCCCGCCCACAGGTCTGCGGCATCGCATCGCGACCGCAAACCCATTGCAGCACTTGCCGGATTGTCAGGCCGGTTCCATCCGATGCCATCGGTGAACAGCTCCCGCATTTTCGCGAGCCTGTAGGCATCGTCCTCATGTATCGGATCGAGCAAAAGCAGCACAGTGCCCGCACCGACGATGTCGGCCCACTCGTGCATACCCGAACACGAATCATCAACGATCCCAAGCCAATTGCGCCACACCGAGTTGCGCGTCTCCGCATCAGGATCGACGCCGAGAACGAACCGCGACCGCGACGCGCCCACCAAATCGACCACCGCCGATGTTCCCGGATGCGCGGCCCGATCCGCCCACCATCCGCACATCGCAGCTGCGCCCGACACGCTGTCGTCGGAGTCCCGCGCCCAATGCCGAGCGAGTTTCTCGAGCACCGGCAATGTCGCAGCATCGTCGACAAGTAGCAGTACCGGCTCGGCTGCGGCGATCGTGGCACCGCAGTCGGCAAGCAAACTCAGTCCATCCGCGTCAGTGGCGGTGCGCGTCGCATGGCGATCGGCCGCGACACTCACCGTTGTGACACCGGCCCGAATCGTTGCGCGCACGGCAACCGTCGAAATGGCACGCGTGAACGGTGTGTGGCGCAGCCGAGCGACCGGTGTACCCGTTCGAGCCGCGTGAAGTCGCTGCGCCAGGTCGAACCATTCCACGCTCACCGTTGACCACCGCCCGGTGCCGGGTTCTCTTGCGCACACAACCAGCCGTCCCGCAACGCCGTATGAACGGCCGAATCATGTTGCTCAGCAGTGATACCGGGAAGATCGGAAGCATTGATTCCGGTGCCTGCCAGCACCCGCTCCGCGTACGCGGCCAGCCCTGCTGCGGGCAGTGCGTCATCCGCTCCACACGGTGTCATGCCGCACCCCGTACGGTCGCCGTGCCGACTGGAATGTGTGCCGTCGTCGCCCACTCCGGTGTCACAGCGGACCGATTGCCGATCACTGCGCAGACCAATCTCGAGCGCGACGGCGCGGACGGCCACGGCGTGTCACCATCGGTCAGGACGATCACCACATGCGGCACCGGTCGCGTCGCTTCCGCTGCGGCGATTCCGACCCTCATATCGGTACCGCCACCACCGACCAAACGAATCTCAGCCACCGAGCGAACCCGCTGGGGCACTGTGCTTTCCGCATCGCACGCCAAGATGCGGACACGTTCGCGAGCGACACCCGACGACCGGAGCACCCCGGACACTTCGCTCATCGCGGCGTCCAGATCGGCGGTACTCATCGATCCCGATGTGTCCACCACAATCGTCGCCGTGATCGACGGACCACGCATTGCCGGAAGGACAACACCAGGTACCCGACGCCGAGACGGCCTGCCGTAGCTGTAGTCGGAGCGGCCTGTTTGATCAGCGACCGCACGTCGAATCAGCGCCCTCAGTATCCGATCCCACGCCACCGTCGGCGGAGCGAGCACGCCAGCGGCCCAGCGCACCAAACCAGCTGGTGCACTCCCCCGTCCCTTTCCCGAGGCCGCATCGCGCACCGCCTGCGCAACATGGCGGCGCACCAGCTCCGCATCCGCAGCATCGATGCCGGGAACCGACACAACCTGATCGGCACCCACTTCGGCTGGCACGCCCTTGCAGCCCGCCCCGGACCCGCAACCCGGATCGTCACCAGGGTCCGGCACCGAGTCAGCGGCATCGCCGCATATTGCGGCGTAGTAGTCCTCAGCAACGCCGCCAGGCTCGCAACCCAGCATCTGAGGGGTAATCACACCCTCCGGTAAACCGACGCCCGCAGACAGCAAATCATCGTTGATTTCCGCATCAGTGGCGTAGTTCCACAGCGAATGATCGAGCGGACGCGGCAACGCCTCCGTCCGAACCGAATGCGACCGCAACAGATGCCCGACCTCGTGCAATAGGACTGCACCCGCCAGCGGTGCCGACCACGAACGCGCACCCACAAGCAACGCAGGATCGACATACAGCCGCCACCAAGCATCGACCGCGAACGTCCCCAACCCCGGCGCAGCAACCGGCTGCGCCGCAAACAAGCCGTGCATGAAGTACGGCATCTGCTCGGCGGCAACCAATCTCGCCAAACGGAACGCCTCGAACTCGGCACCATCGAGTGCCCGCACCGCACTCACGCCGCATCCTTCGTCAAGCCCGCCGCCACCAACATCGGCGCAAACCGACGAGCCGCAGCCGGAACACTCGCCTTCGCAGGCCGCGTCTGCGCCAACGTGCGCGCCGCCGCACCCGCAACGTCCGGTGCGCCCGCCTCCGCAGCAGCCACCAACGGACCCCACGCCGACCGCCAGGCCTCCACCGTGCCCCGCGACGCAGCCCATGCCGTGACGCCCGCCAACACCGCCCACACCCGATCCGGGCGCGAACTCCAATCCACACAAGTCGGGTCCTCGATCACCGACACCGGATCAGGCAAATCCATCATCTGACGCCAACTCAGAAACTCAACGCCCGCGCCCTCACCAACCAACCCGAGCACCACCGCATGCACCGCCGCAGTATCGGAATCCCGCAGATACGGAAGAACACCCGCGACCATTGCCCACGTACGCCGCGACGGCCACGCACCACCACGCTGCGCCACCGACACCGGAAATGCATCGAGCAAATCCGGGCGCGACCGCACGAACCCGATCACCGCGCCCCGCGCCGCCGCCTGCCGCTGCAAATCAGTCGACACCGCCCGCGACGCAGGCGGCGACACCCATCCCGCCGTCATTCCGTCGAGCCAATCGTCCACACTCGGAGCAAACATGACGTGGCAAAACCGATTCGCCAACGGCGGCTCCAACTCGTAGCCACCCGCCGCCGAATCCGGCGGATTCGCACCCGCCACAATCCGAACACGATCGGGCAACGCCAAGTCTCCGACAACACGGTCTAACGCCACCGCCAACATCGCCGCCTGCACCGTCGGCGCACTCGTCGTCAGCTCATCCAAAAACACGTAACCGCACCCCGCAGCGTGCAACTCCCGCGCCCACGTCGGAGCCTCCAACTTCACTCCATCCGCCGTCACCACCGGCAACCCCGCAAAGTCCGCAGGCTCACGCAACGATCCCAACACCGTCTTGCACGGCACCTGCTCAGCAGCCGCCAACGCACGCACCACACTCGACTTACCCATCCCCGGCTTCGACAGCAACAGAGACGGAACCCCCGCACGCCCACACGCATCCAACACAGTCACAGCAGTCGCCAAATCAGCCACAAGAAGCCTCCATAAACTACGGCGAGTTGGTCAGACCCACCCTCAACAGGACCCCCCAAATATACGTCTTGAACTGCGCAAATGCCGACCACCACAACACTTTTCGAATCACGGCGCACACCCGGTGCCGGGGACGGCGGGTGTGACCATTTGAATACGTTCATAAACCCATACCCCGGCAAAGCCCCTGTCCGTACAAATGCCACTGCCGCCGACCTACCGAATGTCGCGGCAAGTAATACGTCGCCAGACTGCTCAGCGTTTGCGTGATCCAAGGTGATGTGTGGTCCCTTCGAACTACAGCCGTCCCTCGATAACCTCGAATAGGGTTGCTTCGAACGCCTACTCGACAGCTTGGGACTAGCCTGCCGCTTTCACGGTAATTCCTTCGGAGTTGGTGTCGTACATGAAGAAAGGTGC
>NZ_JBIMSN010000164.1:0-867 GCF_043944905.1 Antrihabitans spumae | reverse complement strand
TCAGGGACGTCGAAGAGGTATCCGCCGGAGCTGCGTGAGCGGGCAGTGCGGATGGTTGCCGAGATCCGTCATGAGCACAGTTCGGAGTGGGCTGCGATCGAGTCCGTCGCCGGCAAGCTCGGCATTGGAACGCCGCAAACACTGCACAATTGGATCCGCAAGGCTCAAATCGATTCCGGTCAGCGTGCCGGCGTGAGCACCGATGCCGCGGCCGAGTTGCGGAAGCTGCGAGCTGAGAATCGAGAACTCAAGCGGGCCAACGAAATTCTGAAGTCTGCATCGACTTTCTTCGCGGCGGAGCTCGACCGCCAACGCAAGTGATCGTCGAATTCATCGACAACCACAAACAGGAGTTCGGCGTCGAGCCGATCTGCAGGGTGCTCACCGAGCACGGTTGCAAGGTCTCGTCGAGCACCTACTACGACGCCCGTAGCCGTCCACCATCCAAACGTGCGGTCCGCGACGACGAGCTGAAGTCGGAGATCGTCCGGGTGCACGAGTCGAACTATTCCGTTTACGGCGCCCGGAAGGTGTGGCTGCAATGCCGCAGGGAGGACATCGAGGTGGCCCGCTGCACCGTCGAGCGGCTGATGGGTGAACTCGGTCTCGAGGGTGCCCGGCGAGGTAAGAAGAAGCGGACCACCGTTGCAGATCCGCTAGCCGATCGGGCGGCAGATCTGGTGCAGCGTCGATTCTGCCCGGAAGCTCCAAATGTGTTGTGGGTAGCGGACTTCACGTATGTCTCGACATGGTCGGGGTGGGTGTACGTCGCCTTCGTGATCGATGCATTCTCCCGCCGGATCCTGGGGTGGCGTAGTTCGACGGAGATGACGACACCGCTGGTACTCGATGCGATCGAACACGCGA
>NZ_JBIMSN010000163.1:0-34089 GCF_043944905.1 Antrihabitans spumae | reverse complement strand
GACAGCCGCGGATACAACGACGTAGACTTGCCCACCAGATTGGTGCTTCGATCCTTGAGATACTTCAGCCCTCAGCATGCCGAATTATCCCTGGTCAGAGCATCTTTCTTCATGAATGACACAGTCTCAGACTGAATTACGGTGAAAGCCGGAGGTTAGCGCGACGGCGGGATGGTTGTCAGGTCGCCGCCCCAGGTCATCCGTCCGGGCCAGCGTGGAGTGATGGTGACCGAGGTGAGTTGTTCGAGCGGAATCTCGTAGGCGAATGTCACCGTAACGACCCCGCCAGGCTGGATGAGACCAGTTCCGCTGAAGTCTGCGGGGCTTATGCCGTTGACGTCGCCGGCAATGATTGTGTGTTCGGCGGCTGTGCCACCAGGCCCGTAGTTGAGGTAGGGCGGCGACCAATCGGCAGCGTCGAGTGTTTTGTCTTTTGTCGCGCGTAGTTCGAACGAGATGAGCGTGAGCGGGCCGTCCGAGTCGAACTGGTTCGATGAGGGTCCTGATGTGACGCCGGAGATTCGAGCGGCGAGGCCGTCTGGGTAGGTGATTGTCCCAGCGATCGGCGCGGCTTTGTCGGTGGGAGGATCGGCGGGTTTGTCCTCGACGACCGATGGGGTGGCGCCGATGTTGGTGACTACTGGCTCGTCCTTGTCGCTTCCGAGAGCTGCGCCGAGTACGCCGATGAAGACGATGAATCCGACGACTGCTGCGGCGATGATGAGGAGTACTTTGCCGACGCCGAGACCCTTGGATGGGGGTGGCTGGTTAGGTGGGTAGGGGTATTGCGTTGGGGGATATCCAGGTGGGGGGCCGTACGGGTAGGGCTGATGTGGGGGTACTCCGTTTGGTGGTGGGTAGGTCATTGGGTACCCCTCCGGTGGTGCGTGCGTGTTCACCGGAGTATCCGGCACGGACCACCAGTTTTGTCAGGCTTCCGCAGGTCCGCTCGGATTCGTCGTCTCGGGAGTGGACTCCGGCACGGACACCACCTTGAAAGGCGCAGGGGCTCCGAAGATATCGGGATGAAACGTGATATCTGCACGTGATCGACGACCACGCCCCTCACTGCTATCAGTCTTATCTTTGTCGGACTCCGCGTTCTTCACAGCGTTCATCTCCTTCTTCAGCGTTTCGGTTCCGACACGTCGACGAGCTGTACGACCAATCGCTCGCCGGGAGGTTGACCCGGTCTCTCGTACGGCGCGAAATGTGTTCCGACTACTTGGAATTGGATTCCTCGTGGCAGCAGATGATGCGAGTTGTCCACCCGCGAGGAGTTTCCCATGTACATGCCACGATCGGTTTGGATCTCGAACACTGCATCTCCGGGTTGACAGGTCGGGTCGAGCTCGTGCATCGAGTGTGTCGCCCCGGTGAACCGGTCGAAGCACAGGACGGTTCCTGGTTGCAATGTCGACGGCAGGTCTCGAGGGTTGGACACTTTCGCCGGAACGCTGACGGCCACGTAGACCAGATGTCCACGTCCAGAGGCCTTTTCATAGCGTTGGATGGCTCGATCGACACGTTGCACGCGTTTGCGCTGATCGTCGTCGAGGCTTACCGCGTCTCCGGATACGTTCGATAAGGCGGCATTGGTGGAGTGCCATACCTTCGGATCGGATGCCAGCGCATCGAGAGCGCGGTACTGAGCGTCGGGCAAGGCGTCGAGCACTTGCCTTTTCGTGACCGAGCGGGCGTTGCGTTGCCGGGCACTCAAGGAGCGACGCAACTCTATTTCGGCAGGGAGTGGGCGCCGAAGTCGAGGGTTGTCGATTGGTGCTGGCGTGGCGCGGGGGAAGGCGCGGTTGAGGTCACGTTGTGCACGAGTGAGGCCGGCCAACTTTTCGGTGGCAATGTCCAGTTCGCGTGCGCCTTCGCGGATCTCGGAACGCTCATCGAAACGCTCCGAGGAGATGACGACACCCTCTTTTCTCGTCGACACGGCACTGTCGCCCAGATCGGGGTCGAATTTTCCGGGCCCGCGGTCCGGGCTCACAGCGTCGTGACTGCGCGATTTACCCACGAGGCTCAGACCTGGAGTGCAATCGCCGCAGCGCCGTCGACTTCATCGCGAGGGGTCGTTCCAGGAGGTGAATTCGACGACATCGCCATGCAACTGCATCAATGCGAGCGTCCGCGCGCGCCTGATGTCCGACACATCGAGTGCAGCGTGACCGACGTCTGCCGTGGCGAGCTCGTCGCCGGCGGCATTGACCAACAGTGCGTCGATTGCCGTGTCCTGCGACTCGGCTCGCTGCAACGACTCCTCCGCATCGATGAGCATCTGGAGCTGACGGAGGTCTTCCCGATAGGTCCACAGGGCGCACACCCGGCCTAGAAGTGCTCGACCGATCTCGTCGAGTGTCTGATATCGCTGACCGAGAGCAAGCCGTGCGGCGTCGGCTACCGCGCCTGTGCCCTGGTCCGGAGTTCCGAGCGCACCGCGCACGTCCGCCAAATCCGCAGCGTGGTCGAAGATCGCATTCAGTTGTACATCGATATCGAGTCGAACCGTGTGTTGGTCGAGCACGTTGCCGTCTCGCGGGTCGTTCCATATCCGAAGAGCTCGGATGGAATCGACCAAGCGCGACGCCACGATCACCGTGCGCAGTTCGAACAACGCAGGCCCCGCCGTCGCGTAGTTCTGCAGACGTGCGGCACTGGCCTGCACGAGTCGCTTCTCACGTGAACTCAGACGAAGTGGGTCGCGACGGATCCACCACCACACAGCACCACTTTCCAGGACCGCGGCCGCCGCCACCGCCGCAAGGAAGCCGGGGAGAAGGCCGACTTCGTCGGGAAGGAGACCGCTGAAGATGACGATGAGCCCCACAGCGATCGGGGCGAAAACGGGCAACGGGATCGGTAGGTTCTCCCTGCCGAGTCGGGCATTGGTGGTGATTGCGCGCCGCACTCGGGTCTTGCGGGGGTGAACATGGAGGTCGTCGTGGTCGATGTGGACTTTCGCACGTGCTGTGAGCGCTTTCGCGGTAGCCGGCGGCAGCGACTGCATGTGAATGCGATCCAACGCGGCTGCGAGTTCGCCGTCAACTACGCGCACAGTAATTTGGTCGATCAGATCGCGGACAGCGTCCTCCGCCTCCACCGGCGGCCGATCCGTTGCCCGCGTCATCGCTGCTCTCCGATGTCGGTGCCCCCGTAGAGACGACCCGCGACCACGACGACATCATCGAGTGAGGCGCGGACTGTGCCGCACGAGACGCACGTGGCGGGGAACTGCGGCGATCGCACTTGATCCCAATGTTGTTGGCACAGAAAGAAGCCGTGCACCTGGTCGTTGTTGCAGCACTCTCTCCAGCTCACCGCCCACTCCGCCGCCGGCACAGTCTCTTTCTCCATGCCGGTACTGGTCAGGCGATCGCACATGTCACACGCGAGTCCGAGTTGGGCAATGATGGGTTCGTCGCGACCACGATCCATAGTCAACGGCCTCTCTGACCTTTTTCTCGTTCGGCGGCTGTTTCGATTCCGGCAATGGGACTACTGCGAAGCGACGTCGCCAGCGCGGGTTGGGGGAACGCACCGAGCGCTCCGGCTGTCATGCGCCCACGCTCAACACTGGAGATGGGAATCCTGCGGGCTGTGAGGCTTCGACGCGGCCGAGCAACCGATCGAGGCTCGCTGAGACGATGTCGGGGCGTTCCAGCTCCACCATGTGCCGCGCCCCGGGCACCTCGACGAGTTCAGCCGTCGGGAGTGCACTGGCGAGCCGATGCGAATGCAGTATCGGCGTCACCTTGTCGTGGGTGCCGCACACGATGCTGACCGGGATCGAGGCGCACAGCGGCAATGCTCGGTTTTCGTCGAAGTCCTTGAACTCGGACAACAGTCGCGTCAACGTTGCGATCGGGGTGCGGTGGATCATGTCGTAGGACATGGACGCTGCCTGCGCGACAGGCGACTGCGCCATCGGAAAAGGGCAGGTAGTTCCGATCACTGGCGCGAGCAGTCGTCGCGTAAGGTCCCAGCCTCGCTGCAGCAATGTTGGCGCGAACTCCGCTGCGGCGCGCAGTACCGGCACGGCCGGCGTCGCGAGGAAGCGACCGATTCCACTGCCTGCGATGTCGCCGGCAGCCGTCGCGATGAGGCTGAGTCCAGCGAGGCGCTGTTCCGCCGTCGCTCGATGCGACGCGATATAGGACAGGACCGCCATTCCCCCCATCGAGTGTCCGACGAGGATCAGCGGACCTTGCGGCGCCATTGCTCGAATCACGGCGTCGAGATCGTGGCCGAGTTGGGTGATCGTGTAGCTCTCGACAGGTCCTTCCCCCGATCCGCCGTGTCCTCGGTGGTCGAAGAAGACCAGCCGAGCTCGACCGGACCATGCGTGTGCCAGCCTGATCCGCTGAGGTGCCCACGCCCCCATGTGCAGACAGAAGCCATGGGCGAAGACGACTGTTACTGGTGCTGCCCGAGAACCTATTTCACGAACTGCGAGTGGTGTTCCATCGTCGGCGACGACAACACTGCGGCGATCGAGGATGGTGGTCATAGGTGGACGGTAGGAGCGGGTGTGGACAGCGTTGACGACGCCGAGGCTGGTCCGGGTGGCCATGTGTATCTGCGTCACAACGACTTTCCTCCTGCTGCTGGCTGTTCTTACTTGGAGGAAGATCCGGCAATCGACATCTGTGTGACACCCGTGCGCGAATGTTCTTTTTGATCACGATCTGCGGGCTCAGCTGCGCCCGGGGCAGGCGGGGTCGGGCGGGGATTGGCGGGGTGTGCACAAGATCGACGATTGCCTTCCCGCGCATGCGGGCAGAGAGATGTCACCGGCCTGCTGCCGTAACAGACCGAGCATTGTCACCGACAGGGGACGGACCCGAGAAACTGCGGCGTAGACGTCGCAAGTCGCGGTTATTGGAACCGGGCGACCCCGTCACAACCCAGAAAGTCGAGTCATGCAAAGTAAGCTCGTCGTCGTACTTGTCGGAGCTCTCGCTCTCATTCTGTCCGCGTGTGGAGTCGACGATGCCGCGTCTGATTCTTCGCCGTCTTCCGTGGCGACAGCCACGACGGAGGCCGCAACGAGCACGCCAGTAGCGCTGCCTGCGCCTACCACGGTGGTGGAAACCGCGCCCGCGACGATCGAACCCGAGCCCGCAACAATCGTGGGCTGTCAATCCGGGTACAACCCGGTCGAGACGACCTGGTCGGACGGCACAGTGACCGGGTATTCGGACTATTGCCAGAACGTTCGCGACGTATTCGTCCAAGGCCAGATCGTGCCGGATTCCGGACCGACTGAATACGTTTGCGAGTCCGGCCTTCCCTGCGGGATCACCGAGGAGGACGGCGTTGTGTGCGATGACAGTGGTTGTCATTCCACCCGGTGACGTTTGCCCATCGAGGCGTGCGATCTCTTGCGCGACAACCGCGATCGACTGCTAGGTCGCTCCGAGAAAGAATCCGGCGACTGACTTGCCCACAGGCATGCTGGTCACCACGATCTCGTTGAGGCTGTGCGCAACTGCGCCGCATCGGCGACATTCGCCGGGGAGTGGCTGGTCTCGGATCATCGACCAATGCTCCGCGCACAGTAGGTAGTCGACCGGGCTGTCGGCCAGGCAACAATCCTTCACCACGACTGCCCATCGTGCCGCGCGGACAAAGGGCCGTCCACGATCGCCGGGAAGGTACTGCGGGAACTCCGCGCAGAATTCGCAGGGGATTTCCGACCACACAAACGTCGCCGACGTATCGTTACGATCGATATTGGCCATGTCCCCCTCCACCTCTCCCCGACTGTGGACGCGTCCATCCCTATTCTTACGCGGTGCGGCCCAGTTTTGGCGAGGCGATCGGACCGGATCTCATCTCGCGTGTTCCTGACAGGCAGACTGCGCAACGCGCACGTCGCCGACTGTGACGAGAAGGTCGTACTTGGCGGCCACGGTCAGGTAGCGGCGGGTGTACTCGCAACGAAAGGCAACATTGTCGGGCATCCAGTGATCGGGTCCACTGTCGGACTTGCGTTGGTTCTCCCGTCCGTCCACGGCAAAAAAGTTGTCCTGCAGATCATTTGCGAAACTCTTGCGTTGTTCCAATGTCCATGACGCTGCACCGGCATCCCATGCACGCGAGAGCGGAAACATGTGGTCGACGGCAACAGCTTTGGGTTCGCGAGAGGTGAACCGGACAGTCCGACCGGTGTAGGGCTCATCGAGTGTGCCTTCAAGCACTTTGCAGTTGTGTGTGCCGGGCTTGAACATCACATCCCGCATTGCGTAGGCCAGCAATTGATTTCGAGTGTCGCAGCCGTCATGCGAGCCCGGACCGATGTAGTCGTCGGTCCATGCAGGCCCGAAGACGCAGCCGTCGCGACGTCCACAGTCGCGGTCGTAGCCCGCCAGATCCGGCAGCTTCTCCACAATTCGGATGCGTGCCAGCAGGTCCGAAATTTCGGTCCCGGTTCCGACGTGCTGCGCCGGGGCGACGGGGCCGGGCGACACTGGCGCACTGAGCTTTTCGGGCACACACCCAGCGGCAAGGGTTGCCGACGCGACACACAGCAGGATGATCGTTCGGGCTTTCACTGTGACGCAATTTCGGTGGAGGCGGACAACTCGGGTGCAAGCCAGCTGACGATGCTCGGATGGGTACACGGCGCGGGCGACGCCACGAGCGATGGACGACCGAGAAACCCTGCGGGACTGCATTCTGGGCATCGCACCATGTCGATCATCCGCGCTACCGCGCGATAGGCAGAGGCGGCATCGGCGTGCTGCCCCATTGTGGCGACCACGGCATACACGAGGTGTGCAGCGTCTTCGAGGCCCTTCATGTAGCCAGGATCGGCAACGGAGCTCTGCTCGATCAGGTCCATTGTTGTTGTCCTGCAGGTTCATCGAAGGTACTGCCAATCTCTCCGTCGGCGGCTGTCGCCGACCACCAGGTGCCGCAGACCTCGCAGCGGAGTTCGCCGATACCGATGTCGACCGGTTGCGAACAATCCACGCAAACCATGTCGACGAGAGTGGAGGACGGATAGATCGAAGCCGCTGAAAGCGGTTCTTGTAGAGCATGTGTCGGCTTGTGCCTGGTTAAGGTCATGATGCGATCACGTCCACCAGATGATCGGATCCGGATGGATATCGCACAGACATAGGCACGATGTCTGCACAGCGATCCAGCTCGTCGAGAGCCTGGTGAATCCACTCTCTGGCAGTCGAGTCGTCGGGTGCGGCGAGCGCAAGCGCATGGAAGGCGAAACCAGCTGTATCGCAACCTTCCGGTGGTGCGTCGAGACATTCGAGAGCCAAAGCATGGGCGGCGGCGAGCGCCATGTACGCCGCGGTGGTACCGACGTCTTGTTGGTGTCGTGCCGCTCGGTCTGCGACATCGGCAGCAGTGGTCCACTCAGCAGCGAGCGTGGTGCGGGCGATCTGGCGTCGGCAGAGGTCGGAAATGTATTCGAGGCAGCGTAAACCGGCTGTGTCCAGCTGGCGGGTGTCGCGAAGCCGTCCGCTGAGTCCCCATGCCGAGTCGAGCAATTCGGCGAACCACAGCCAACGAACACTGGTTTCGGCGGTAGTGAAGTCGGCGTCGAGGAGACCCGACGCGAGACGCTCTGAGGCGTCGCGCGCAGAGAGTCGATCGAGGGCGATTGCGAACGATTCACACATGTCCGAACTCCGTTCGAGAGGTTCTGATGCTGGTTGTGTTGATCGGAATCGATGTGGCGACAATGCATCTGCGGCACATACGGACTGATCCGGAATGGGTTGAATCGTTCCCTGGCCGCCAGATTCATCTGCGTGAGCGGCGAGCGGTGCACGGGTGCGCGCCGCGTTGCGCGGCGGGGCAAGCCTGGGTTTGCGGGAGCGGCACACGCGCCTTGGTCGCCGACTTGCGATGCTGGCGTCGCTCGCGCCGTCGTCGCTGCCACGTCGGTCTCATGCCGGGAGCGACTCATCTCTCGATGCGCCGACTCTGCGGTGATGCCGAGAGCGTGAGCGAGCCTGGGCGCAGACCATTTCCGCTGCACTGCCAACCGCACGAGAGTGCGCTTGTCGGCGACACGAAGTGCAACACGGTCACCACGAACCGCACGGATGATCGCTGCGTGATCTTCTTCCTGGATCGGACCGCGAACGCGATCTTGCCGGGCCGCTCGTGGGTGATCGATGTCGTCGTCGTCCCAGCCGAGCGGGGGAACGACGCCTGCAGCTCGCGCACTGGTACGGAGGTCGTGGTCCGGACCGAGAGTCATGGAGAGTTCGTCGTAGACCTCAACGATGTTGTGCCACAGGGTGGATGCGATCAGCTCCGCCTTCGGCATTTCGGTGATAGTGGCAGGGGGGACGTTGAGCCGAGCAGCGATATCGGCGTCGTTGTAGCCCATGGCGTTGAGTGCACGTAGTCGGCGGTGTGCGCCGATCGAGGGAGTCAGCGTTCGGCCGCGGGTGGGGTGAAAGGTGATCGCGAGCAATGCTTCTGCGATGCGCGTGGGAATGACAGTTGTCCGTGGAGAGCGTGCCTTCGCGACATCTGTGACTGCCACTACCGCGATCTCGGCGATGAGCTCGAGTGTCATGCCCGCACATGCGAGCGCCTTGACGTGATAGCGGATGTCGGCGGCGGGAACAGACAGTTCCGGGTTCCGATTCCCGGCGCGGCGAGCAGCTGTCCAAGGCTGCCCGCCGCTATCCCGGGTGCCCGTTTGATGATGTGAGGTCAGGGACCAACCGTCGTCACATCTGGGCGAAATCGGCCGGGGCGGGAGCCCGGCCTCGTTCAGTCTAGCGAGTGAGATCGCGCCGGACGCCTGCGAATCGGAGGTTCGAGCAGGCCGTTTGGCAGCGGAAGTTTTTGGGGCGGGGTGAACGGCAGTGAGGGTCATCGAAAGCTCGTTTCGCTTCTGCGGTTGGTCGGACCGCAACACGGTGTTTGGACGGTGAGCGCCGCGCGGCGCGCTGGCTATCGCGGGGGCTGCGGGAGCCATGGGACTTCCTCGTCGACAGGGGTGATTCCGACATCGGGCCAGGTGTGGCGGTGACGATCGTGAACATGTGGCGCGGAGGTGTGCACGTCGTGGGACGCAGATGCTGCGGAGGTGATGCTGTGGGTAAAAGTCGCCATCGAACACTCCATCGTTTTTATAGTTGGTGTTTTCAGATGGTATCTATAGTCATCGTATGATGTCCAGCGATGAGCGCGAGAAAACGGTGAGCCCACGCCAGGCACTGAACGGTTTCGTTCCTGCTGCCTTGGAGTCCGCGCGCGATAACGCCGGCATGACCCGGGGAACCCTCGCTCGCAAAATCGGTGTGGACCCCACCACGATCCACGGCTGGGAAACCGGCCGAAGCCACCCCACGCCGGATCTGCTCGCCCGCGCCGCCGAGGAACTCGGCATCCTTGTCGATGCCTTGGTCGACATCGATCCCGATCAACGCACTCTCACCGACCTGCGTGTCCTCGCCGGGCTCACACAGCGACAACTCGCTGACCGCATCGGATTGAGCCAACCCACTGTTGGTCGCATCGAACGCGGAGAAGCTCGACTGACCGACCCAGCGGCCGAGCTGCTCGCATCCACTCTCGGGTTGCCGCTGCCGATCGTTCGAGACGCACACCGACGCGCCAGAGACGCCGACTGAACCGTCATCGATCTCGATCGGCGACATCATTTCCGATCACCCATCCGCAGCCGATTCTGACGATTCAGATCGACGCGGCGCCGAATTCCACTGAACGCCAACGCCGCTGCGACCGACAACAGCGCGACGACCAGCACGATTCGACGCAGATCCAACCCCGCCCCGTCCCCGCCTGGAACCGCATACAGCGGTGACTGCGCAGCGGCGACGAGAAGGTTGTGCGCGACCAACCAGGCTGTCGCCTTCGCCGACATCGCAGGCAACGCCGCGAACGCCATTCCGAGAACGAACGGCGCAACCATCAGCAGGGTGAGCTGATCTTCCGACGACACCTGCGGGTAGTTCTTACTGG
The DNA here is from genome assembly GCF_043944905.1 of Antrihabitans spumae. Classification (NCBI taxonomy): domain Bacteria; kingdom Bacillati; phylum Actinomycetota; class Actinomycetes; order Mycobacteriales; family Nocardiaceae; genus Antrihabitans; species Antrihabitans spumae. The sequence goes on along the minus strand of NZ_JBIMSN010000163.1, from coordinate 24,108 downwards.
GCGGTTGTGGTGGGTGCATTCGATTCCTCCGGTGACGGTGGCGGGATAGCTACGACAAAGCAGGGCGCGTCACACGCCGACATAGATGGGTTTGGGCCGCCGAATGGACACCGCGGAACTGTCGGGAAGCGCGAGCTCACCGACCTCGTCGCTGTCACTGCGCCAGGTCAGCGACAGCAGATCGTCTTCGACGATGTCGGGCTCAGGGTCGGTGTCGACGACAACCCAGTCGCCGGACTCTTCGAGGTAGAGCAGGTCCCCCAGCGTGACCTCGCACGCTGCGATTTCGACGATCGGGCCGTACTCGTCGTCTTCTGGATCCGACCCGTCGCTCTCGGGGGCATCGTCTTCCGGATCTGCGACCAGCGTGAGCTTCGCCGCGCTGCGACGTCCACTCGACTTACTCGGCCCAGCACTCTGCGAGGTGGCAGCGAGCTTGTCCAGCAGCCGTGACGCCTCTGCCGAACGCGCCGCAGTATCGACGCGCGCGACGATCGGAGCTACGCACGGGCCGACATCACCTGGCTCGTCATTCACATTCGACGACGAGGCTTCCGGCTGCAGTAAGCCCAGAAGCGCTGTCGGAGAGGAAATTCGCGCACCGGTCGCCCGATTCATCTTGCGGCGCCGCAATACCGGATCCAGATCCGGACGCGAGCCCGCCAACACCCACTCCGCGTCGACGAAGTCGTAGTAGGTAAGCGGAGCCACCTTCACTTTCTCGTCGTCGGCGTCGATGTCGGTCTTAGCTTCCGGCGGCACGATCAGCAGCCGAGGATGGCGAGTGACTTTGGGCCGCAACGAGTCCAGCAACTCGGCCTCGAAACTTCCGGCTACCACCTTGCGTGGATCCGGCACGCGGTAGCACTGGATCTCGATCGGTTTGTGGTTGTCACTGACGGTCGTTCCTCGGCCACGGCAACCTCGCGGAACGCTGGTTCCGATCGCCGGGGACTGCCACATCATCAACGCGCCCTGCGGGGACAGTCGACCCATCGAGATACGCATCGAGAAGTTGTCACGCATGTCGCCGACGAAGTAGAGCGCGTCGGGGCGCTGCGTACCGAACACCAGGTGCACACGTGAGGTACGCGCCTTACGTGCCATCGACGCGAGCAATCCCAGAACCGGTGGCTGCCGAGGATCACCTTTGCTTTTGATCTGCGTGTACCAGGCCTCGACGTTGCCCCGGAACTCTGCCCACTCGTCGAGGAACACCAGCACCGGCTCGAAATCGGCTTCGGTTGCCTCACCGCTGACGATCGACTGGTACCGAAACTCCATCAGCTCATGCGCACGATGGACCATCGCGACCTGCTGTTCGATGGTCGTTGCGACCACCTGTACGTTCGGCCAATCCTGATACCCAAGGAACTCGACGTACTTGCCGTCGAGCACCCAGATCGGCCACCCGTGACGGGCAAAGCTGACCAGCAGGTTGTGCGCGGTCACGGTCTTACCTGTGCCCGGGGTGCCAATCAGCATCAGGTTCGGATCGATCGCCGGCCGCCAGAAGACTTCATTGCCGTCTTCGTCGATGCCGTAGGGGATCTCGACTTTGTCGTAGGTGGCGAGCAGATTTTCCTCGACGTCGACATCGACGACGGGCAACCAGACCGAGTCGGGAAAAGCTGTGCGCTGTTCGAAACGCACCCAGTCGGTGTGCAGGTTCCATTTCGCCCGCCACCGACCGGGCAATGTGGCACCGACACCACGCTCGATACGCGTCCGATAGCCGTCGGATTCCAGCTTCGCGCCGAGCTCGTGACGAACCTCCATCGACGTCACATCACCGGTGTCGGCGGATACATCGATCGCACTCACTGTCGCCGAAGGCCCCAACAACTGCGCAACGATCCGCTTGGCGCGGATGACATGGTCACTATCGGACGCCGAGGGTTCGGGCGGTTCCGCGGCGTAGAACGTGAGCCGCCGGCGCGCGTGATCATGCCGATCGAGTTCGAAGAAACCCCACCCGTGCGCTTCGAACACCGCAGCAATGTCGTCGATCCAGGTCGAATCGTTGACCGCTTGTGCAGAGTCGTAGTGAACGACGAGCTTCTCCGGCAGTCCTGGCCACTCCCACCCTCGCAGCCAGCGCTTCACGATCAGGGCCGCGCGCGTTGCTTCGGGTAGTCCCAGGATCGGGCACACGTCTTCGATGACCTCGTCGAGGAGTGCGTCGCGCAGCTCCTTGCGCCGCCCGAAGATCGCTGTCGCGATCGAAGCGAACGTGGCCACGGCGGCGGCCGGCCCTGCCCATGGATCGAGACCAACGATCGGCGCGCCGGCAAAGGCACCGACCGCGGACACTCCGAAACAGAAGCTGTCGCGCCGATAGGTGTGATGCCGCGGAGGCAAGGACGGCACCCGCGGCGAGCGGGTGAACCGCGCCCCGGGTTGTTGTTGCAATGGGGCACTCATCGACGACCGCCGGCCACAGCGAGTTCGGCGATTTCATCGGCGGACTCCAGCGACGCAATCGTGTGGGCATCCAGCTCCGCTATCGCCACGCGACGTTCTGCATGCTGCCGACGTGTACGTCTCAAACGAACAGTCAGTGTCGTGGTCGGTGTCGTGTACTCCCCAGCCCGATCGCAGACGCGGCACTGCTCTCGGCCGTACTCGACAAGGTCGACAGGCCATCCGTCGGCAAGTACTTCGACCACGGTCGCCGGCCACCCGGTTGCTTCGCCCACGATGTCCTCCTGGTCTTCGAGGTCGCTCGCCGATACCGACGAGCCCTTCTGACTGGAGGAAGATCCGCCCGCAAATCACCGTGTGACAGCGGACGCCAAGATTTTCTCGACACGTTCCGCCTATCGAGGGGTCCGGCGCGCTACGACCGCCCGAAAAGGCAGTGGCTCGGAGTGCCAAGCAACCCGCGAGAGACAACCTCGGGACGCTACCTAGACGGTATTGGTACGCAAACGGGATGCCTCCCATACGCGAATCACCCGGAGTTGGCGGACATATGTAGGACAACAGAATCGAGCGATATCTCCCACCTGCCTTCGATGACGGTGTGACTTCTACTCGCTCAGCGGCTACATCGCCCGCACCGATGCATCCCTAGAGCGCCAGCATTTCGACACGCTCACTGACCAGCAAATGGTGCCCACCCCTTGACACGTCGATTACGCTCCGAGACTGAATCGAGCTTGCGAGACTCCGAGGATCGGAGCGAAACTCCGCGTAGGGGAACATATTCGCCGCAGGCAACAACGCGGTACACCTCGATCGCAGTCCCGACATCTTCGAATCGACGCCAATCGGACACACCGGAGACGCACCCGGAAGCACACCATCGACCGTGTAAACGGTCTGCGGAAGGTGCCATCTGTCCCGTACCAAGGCCGTATCGCAGGCAAATGTAGCGCGTCCCGGTTACGAATCGGAGCGCCAGGATGCGGCGTTGATACGCCTGGGTCCCTGCTGTGAAACTCCGCTGGCACGCTGCTCTGTCGATATTTGCGAGGCTGTCTTCCGCCACCAGAACATAGGCAACATGCCCGTCCTCACCCTGGTTGTTTACGTAGCGCGGATGACGCGCTTCCATCCGTTCGAGGCCGTGAAGCTTAGGACCTGATCACCAACAACGACAATGAGGACGTCGATCTCCGCGGGCAGATTCAGCGACTGGCTCGGCACGGATTCCGTGTCCGGAAAGTCCTTGGTCAAAGACAGTAGAAGCGACAAACTCTGTGATCCGGAGCTTGCAACGACGAGTACCGCGACGCGGCGACAGTCCTCCTGCGAGAGGGAGTCGCGCACGTTCGTCGACCCGGTATCGAGCCAGTGTTGCAGAGGATCGAGGACCGCCCGATCCAGGTCGATTGCCCGACCATGGCCGTAGACACGGCCTTCGAGGAAAACTCCTGGCGGGAGCTCTCCCGGATCCTGAAGAACACTGCACGGACCGCCGCCGAGCAATTTACCGATCCGATTCTGCAGGCAATTGCGATACCCGGCCCAGTACACATAGATGGCGGAGAAGAGGCCGAGCGGCACGCCATACTCACTGCATCAATGTTCGGGATCGAGTGGGGCTGATGGTTGCTTGGAATATGAACTGGCTCGCTATGACTGCGCTCGTTATTGCAGGCCCGCGCTCGGCCACTCCGGGAGCGGCGGGCGACGAGCGAGCATCGTTCGTGCGCCGTGAATGGACAAGCGCATGCGTTTCCGGTTCGAAACTGCCATGAGCGGCAGCGGTGGCCGAGGTTGGCGTGTATCTGATTCGAACGTTTTTAGTGTTGACCTTGTCTGTCTCTGTATCGGCCTGCATCGATACGAACGGAGTGGACGGATGGCACGACGTACAGAATGGAGAACCCTGTTCGAAGCGATCGAGACCGCTGGGTGGCGGTACAGACGTTGCAAGCACGGCATCTACGTCTACCCGTCGGCACGGGGGGTAGCGCCGGTCACGATCCCCGGCACCCCGGGTGAGTTCCGATCACTGCGAAATACGGTTGCAGCGCTCCGCCGGGCGGGGCCTTCCCGGTATCTAGACGGGGTAACGATGTTGGGCGTGGGGAGATCGCAGTGTGCAACCGAATCAGGTAACGCGTTCAAGCGAACGTTTTGATCCGCGCAGCAGTCTATTGGAGTAGCAACGATCTCGAGGTCCAGATACGAGAGGTAGGTGACTTGGTGACGATAGGTAGTCGAGCAGGACAGGGTGACTTCGTGATGGAGGCGCTAGAGGAGCGCTTCGCGATGACAATCAAGGAAATCAATCGACTCTTGATTCGTGCGGCAGCAGAAATCTGTGGCGCGCAGGGCTATAGCGCGGATGCCGAGGACATCGCACAAGAGGCGATGATCAACCTCATCCGCAGCTTAGGAAGGCCGGTGAGTGTCGACTCTCCGTATTCATACCTAATGCGAGTCGTTGTGAACACTTACTTGACGTGGGCTGCGAAGACGGATCGCCCAGGTCGTTTGGGTCCAAGTCGGCCGGTAACACTCGATGAACGGCCAGAGCCGCCAAACGAAGTCCAGCTGTCGCCTCATCGTGTCACGGTCCATAACATCGCGCGCACAACAGTTCTCGGTGGGATAGCCGAACTCGGCCCCGCTCACCGTCGGACCGCACTGTTGTTGTGGGACAAAGACAGCTACGAGTTCGACAGATTTTCAGCCGTCGAAGCTGGACGCATTCTCGGTGTTCCAGCGGGAACTATTCGTCGACAACGCGCCGACATCCGGAAGAGGATCGCTCAGGTGTATCCGGAACTGCGCGACCTGATTCGAGACGCAACCGAATACTGAAGTCATCTGAGCGTCGGGGTTAACGACTGCCAGCCTATTTGTGAGGAAAAGGAACACCGTGACGAACGAACACGAGAACATCGACAACGCACCCGAGAATCACGCCGAATACGAGGCGTTGATGGACCTTCTTATGCACTCCAATCTCGCGCAGCCTCTGCGAGACGACGCACACGAACAACATGCGGAAGCAACAGCGTTACGCCGCATGATGGTCAACCTCGGCCAGGACAGTTCTCAAGTCGACGACTACTTGACTGACGCCAACCTGAAGGATTCGATCGCAGACTGGGCGGAATCCACGCTGTCGCACCGGGGCGACAATAGCGGTGACCACATCTTCGAAATCGTCTCGGAAGATCCCGTTGTCCGTGGACTCCTGGGCGGAGACATGAGCGATACCGCAGAAATGAGTATCACGGCTGACCAGGGCGTTGACACCGTGCGTCTGCACGCCTCGATCCCCGTTACTGAGACGCCGCAAAGCGGCGCCGAGCACTTAGTTGCCGCCGTCGAGTTCACCAACGATTCTCGCGTCATTCGGTTTCCGTTGGTGGCCACGAACATCGGCGATGAGCGGTTCCCCCTACCCGCTTGGGTCGGCTCTGTCACTGTGTTTCGACCACGCGGATCCCTGCGTAAAGGATGGATTGAACACAGTGCGGCCATCGACCATGACTGAGAAGACCGATGTGTGGGAGAACTGGGATGCGGTTCTATCGGCCGCGAGTTCGGCAAAACATGACCACCGATGCGAACTGCTGGTGTGCATCTGCATAGCCGGGTCAAAACTCGTCAACGAGTCACTGACCAGTCTTCGTATTGGAGGGTTTCCCTCAGGGAGACCTCGCAAAAAGACAATCCGGGCCGCCGCAGCACAACTTCTGGACACTGAGATCGAAGGTTGGCCTTCCGAGCGAAGCGCTGGATACAGAGTCTTAGGGCAGTGCAATCTCCTCTATCAAGCCACCGGGTCCGACGCTGACGGAGAACTTTCACCTGCGCTTGAGAACGCGCGCCGCGCAGTAGCCGACATATCTTCTGCCGACGACCCATTGATTGCAGGCTACGCACATTTTGTACTCGGAAGCCGACTGAAATCGATGAATGCTCACTCGACAGCAGCTCATGAATTTGCCGTCTCTCGGGAGCTCGTTGTCGCGGCGGGAGCCGACGTGGAAGCTCACTGGCTGTTTCGAGTCGCGCCCTTCTTAGAGAAGGATGCCCATCCGTCGTTTGCTTTCAAATTGGTCTATCGGTGCATGCTGTATTCCATCTCGAGACATATCGATGCCCTTGACGTGTCGTCGGCTCAGCGGTCGGCCGACGAACTCGTCCTACTCGCATCGTCCGCGCCGGCCCGCGCCAAAGATCTGAGCTGGGCGCTGTCACGTAGGGCGCGTGTCGAGCGAGCGCGCAGGGACGTCCAGGCATTCCTGTCAACCGAGCGGGAGCTCAGCACCCTCGCGGAGCAGCACCCCGACGACATTCCTATGCAGATGTACTGGATGGGGTGCGTCAGCGAGAACGCTCGTAAGCTCACCGATTTCGGGCGCTCGACGCAATATCTGCAGAGGCGAATAGCGCTTCGTGTGCGACGGCTGGGAGACGACGTTGCGCCGGAAGCGATACGCGGTGATACCGCCATGGCGTTGGTTGCGAGATACACGCAAGCACGATCGGTCACCCTACTTTCAAACCTAGGCAACGACCTGTACGACCTCGCATTGAACCTCTACGACTCCGGTGCGATCGCAAAGGATCGCACGGCAAGAGACAACGCGTTGGCGCTACTCGACGCAGCCGAACACGCTTGGCGTGACTTCGCTGGAAACGGTCGCCATGCAGTCGCGATTTCGCGGGCGCGTATAGAACTTCTGGATGCGAATCCACCCATAGCCGATCTGACAAACCGACTACTGATCGCCAATGACGGTGCAACTCAAAGCAACACTCGTCGGCGGGCTCTACATGCCGCAGTTAGATACGGAACGGTGGGCAGTTCGGAAGTAGGCGCGCGGATCACGCAGCGACTCACCGAGCTCGATCCTCGGCATCACGTCGAGCGAGCCCTTTTGCGTGGTCTGCAGACGGAGTTCAAATTTCGTGCCGCCCAGTCGCCTGTTTCTGTACCCGACAAAGACGCAGAGGCAGAGGCACTGGACACTGCACGTTTGCTCCGGCCGGGACTCGTATCGCTGGACCTAGATCTCGAGTCAGTGGCATGGCGGGCCGCAGCCGCCGCCGTGGGCGATGATCCGAATCGCGGCGCGGAGAAACTCGAAAGACTCTTGCACGCGATTACCTGTGTCGCAGAGCTGATGGTAACTATCTCGACAACTGCGGATCGTGCGGCTGCAGCGGATAGGTACGCAGTCGTGTTTTCCGACGCAGCGCAGTTGGCGGCCCAGCTCGGCGATCACGCAGCGGCTGATCTGATCATGGAAGCAGCGCGGCGTGACCGGGTTGGACTGATCCTGGCCGAATTGGTCGCCGATCCGGCTGTCGACAAGGCGGTACGTGCCGCTGCCATGGATGTTCAGCACAGCAGCGGACGAACGCCGATCGAAAACGCCGACGACGAGCCGCCCGAGATGATGCGTGAGAGATCGGCCGCCATCATTACGGATCGTGAGCGTGCCACTTCACACGCTGAGCAAGTCCTTGGGCCGCTTGGCGCTTTATGCGACGTTCGGTCCATTCGTGATATCACGGCTGCTCGTGTTCTCTTGGGTCGTAGCACCCACACAGCCTTATTGCAGTTGCTCCCTCTTCCAGCTCCGACTACCGCCTCGATCAACAATTCGCGCGACGTCCTGCGCCGGGTGACGATAGTTCACGACGGTCACGTTCGAGAGTATTTGGATCTTGTATCCGTTCCGCTGAAGTTGACGACGTTAGGCGCCGGCTCGTCGGCCACCTTCGCCTGGCGGAGACAGTTCGCGGATGTGCTTTTGCCTCCGGTATTGATTGAGACGCTTCATGCAGCGGAAGATGTGGTTCGGCTGTTAATCGTTCCGACTGGCTTCTATCACGTGCCTTTCGACGCATTGCCTGTCAGCGACTCGACGATGTTGATTGATCGCGCTGCAACGAGTGTGCACGGTTCTATGACGGGCATGCTCGCTCAGATGCACGTCGAAACATCTTCGTCGATCGAGCCGACAGTGGCGGTCTATGATTCGGTCCTTCTTAAGCACACCGAGACCGAACTTGCGGCGCTCAATCGCAAGGTCGCCAGAATTACCCATGTCACCGGTGCCGATCAGCTCCGTGTTGCTTTCACGGCCGGTCCCGGAGACAGTCCTTCGATGTTGGCTATGGGAGTGCATGGAAGTGGGGACGATCACGGCTGGGGCCAGGCGAAGCGGATGCCGGACGGCACCGTAATCACTGCCGCCGACGTGTTCTCGTGGGTCGTCCCTCAGCTGTGCGTTCTTGCGTCCTGCTATAGCTCGATCACGACGTCGAACGGGGTCGAATTAGGGGGGTTCCCGCACGCGCTCATGCTTCGTGGTGCAACAACAGTGATCGGTGGGCTCTACAAAATCGATGATCAGTCGACAGCCGAGATCATGACCCTTTTTTGGGACCGACTTCACGCCGCGGAAGTAGCGGTGTACGCCCTCAGGTCCGCCAAACTCGATTGGATCACGGCTCAACCGTCGCCGCGTCCGCGTGCTTGGGCTGGGCTCATCGCCTACGGCGCCGCGATGGCGTGATCACCGAGAGGCGATCGTTCCGAACGTTTTCGCCAACCTGCCAGTCCTTATAAGTAGCGGCCTAAGAAGCCCAAAAGGGCTCCTTCGCTTTAGGTTAGCGATCAATGTTCGAGAAATAGGAGGGCAGAATGATGACGATCCACAAGTTGGTTCGGCATGCGGCGCTCGCGCTGGGTGCGATTGCGGTGGTTCTCGGGGTTATGTTGTCGACGACGACCACCGCACAGGCGATCACCGCTGATTGCGGCGGCGGCCGTTGCACGGTGTGGTTGAGCAAGAGTGATACTGCGGCGATGGGGCAGGGTCGTGCGCCGGCACCGCCCGCCTCGTTGCCCTGGCAGCTCAAGTCGGCCTACTGGGCACTGGTTGCCGGGCACAGGTGGTTCGCCCAGCAGTACGCCAGTCGCGGCTGGTGCTCCGCGTTCCGTCTCTCGATGTACCCGTGGGAGACCCAGGGATACGTCGGCTACCGCTGCTAGCAGGACCTCGACGAGCTGGCCTCGCGTTGGTCTACATCGAAGCCCCCATCCGAAGAATCGGATGGGGGCTTCGTGGCGTTCCGAGTTGTGCGTGATATCGATGGACGCTTGCGCAGTTGCTAGCTACCGGGTGGCGTCGGGCACCCATTTGAAGCCGGTGGCGCCGGTGTTGACGCAGATTACCGGTCTGCCGGTGTGTGCACATCCCATGTTGCGTGCATCGCTTCGCTGCGGTCGCACGATGTGTGTGCCACCGGGGTCGTGGCTGATGCCGATCCGGCACCGCCGATGAGTGCTGTTGCTGCGATCGCGCCGATCACCGCTACTTTTGATACCTTCATTTTTCTTTGCCTTCCGTCGTTGTTGAACACGCGGGGAGGCTCCCCCGTCTCGTACTTTGCCGTGTGTGTTCGGTGGCGAACGCCCACCGTCCTGCGAATTCAAAATCCGAGTTCGTCGACGCGCCATCCGTCGTCCTGCCGAATCACGGTGACCCACGCGGTGATCGGTGTTTCGATGACTGCGGTCCGTCCGTCTGCTGCAACGGCGGTCTGCACGATCGTGGCTGTCCGTTGCACCCGATCGGCGGTGTCGGGGCTGCAGCCGGAGCAGCTCAACTCGACGTGGGCGGTGATGCGGATGCCGCGGGTTTTCCAGTAGTCCCAGTTCGGGGTGGGTCGGGTGGTGTTCCTCGCGACCGCGGCATCGGGGCGGGCTAGACGCGCGGTGAGCCATGGTGTGGCCCTGGCGAATGCGTCAGCACCACTGACATCGCTGGCGGGGTTCCAGGTGAACATCGTCTGCAGTGCCTGCTCGGTCACCGCATCGGGTGACGCGCTTCCCGGATCCGGCGGGGCCGGCACGATCGTCGTCGAGGAAGGCGGCGCCGGCGGTGTGGCCGGGACCGGTGTGTACTCCGTGGGTGTTGTTGCCTGGGCAGTGGAGGGATCTTCGGCCCGGTCGTTGCCAGCAAACATGGCGCGGGTGCCCAGGAGAAGCAGGATCCCGACGGCAGCGGCTACGACACTGATGATGATCGATCGTCGGTTCATGCGACTCGTCTCGCTTTCATTCCAGGCTGGACGGCAGCCTCGGTCACTGTTTGGCCGGGTTCGGGCGCGTGGATCATGCGACCGCCGCCGAGCGCGACTGCGACATGCCCCGGGCCGGCGGAGCCGAATTCTCCAAAGAGCAGGTCGCCCGGTTGTGCAGCGTCGATCGGGATTTCCTGCCCGACTCCCCATTGCGCTTCCGAAGTCCTCGGCAGCGTGACGCGGCCGGCGGAGCCGGCGAACACTGCGTAGCTGGTCAATCCGCTGCAGTCCAGGCCGCCTTTGGTGGGGCCGGTGACGTCGCCGCCACCCCACACGTAGGGCACCCCGATCTGCTTGCGCGCCGCGGCTGCGACTTGCGGTCCGGCGGGGCTGCCAGGGGTTGGGACGAAACTTCCCTGGGTCATGGTGGATGCGTATTTCGCTTGCGCGGCCAGGATTTTCGCGACGTAGGGTCGGGTTTGGGTGCTGTAGTCCCCACCTGAGGGCATGCTGTCCCCGTTGCCAGGGTTGCGGACCAACGCGCCGGATCCGGCGTTGTAGGCGGCCACGGTCAGCGCCGTCGGATCACCTTTGAGGCTTCCGTCGGCGATCCCGCGATTGACTTCCTCGTTGAGCGCGCACATGAAGTGCCCTTGCGCCATCACCGCGTCGCCGATCGAGTTGATGTCGATTCTGCCGTTGCCGTCGTAGTCTTTGCCCCACGTCGCCCACGTCGCGGGCATGAACTGGGCGGGTCCGCCGGCTCCGGTGCTCGATACCGGTGCGTTCGGTCCGTGCCGGAACTTGTTCTCCGCGTCGAGCTGTGCGGCGAGCAGTGACGGTTTGATCCCGGGGCAGATCGCGCCGGCTTTGCGGATCCACGGCTCGAACTCCGGCGGCACTGTGCCGGCGGCGAGTTCGCCACCGGCGGATCCGAACCCGCAGTCCGCGCCGGCGTTGTCGACCCCGACCAGGCCGACCTCGGCATCTGCTGCCGACGGACCTGGGGGGCCTGCGATTCGTTGCGCCCGCGCGAGCCATGTCTGCGGGTCTTGGGACTGCCCGCCTTGCAGGCGACCGCCGGGCCACACTTCGAAATGTAGGTGTGGGCCGGTCGACTGGCCGTTGTTTCCCACTTCGGCGATCTTGTCGCCGGCTTTGACTTTCTGTCCTTGCTTGGCTGAGAGCACGAACATGTGTCCGTAGACGGTGCTGATCGGTCCGCCGTCGTTGGAGTCGATAACGATCCAGAGGCCGAACCCGGTGGCTGGGCCTGCTTCGACGACGACGCCGTCCATTGCGGCGTAGATCGGTGTGCCGATGGGGCCCGCGAAGTCGACACCGCGGTGCATCTCGCCCCACCGCATCCCGTAGCCGCTGGTGAGGGTGTAGGTGCCTTCTTTAAGTGGGTAGCTGCGACCGTCGGTGACCGGGACTGATGTGTCTCCGTTGCTGGTCTCCCCTGTGGGGGTGCATCCGGAGTTCGAGGTGCCGGAGAACAGCACCAGCAGCGGCACCATCATCAGCAGCATGGCGGCGACGGGAAGACCTGCGAGCAGTGCCCACCACCACTTCTTGGATCCTGTGTCTGCGCTGCCAGCAGTTGTGGGGGTGCTCATCACTGCCCTCTGTTCAAGCTGCTGGGTCGGGGCCCGGATCGTCGAGATGGTCTGCGCGGGCGTCGTTCTCGGTCAGAGGGCCCCGCCGATTCCGGCATCCACCGAAACCGATCCGGCTCCGGCTCGGGTGCCGCGCCGGTCGCCGATTCCCACGTCACCGGAGCGGCCACCGACGCTGCGACAGGTCGGCGCTGCGTGGATCGTGGGGGTGTGGACGGAAGCATCACCGGCGCACCGGAGCTGGTGACGAATTCGCGAAACTGTTGTCCATCAGGACTTTTCGCGGTACCGGACCCGACCCGCACAGCTCCACGAGCCGCAGCGCGACTGCGCGGCGACGGTGCCGTGCCGACCGGATGTTTGATACCCGCTTTGTCCGACACGGCCGCACGCGACAAACGGTGAACGGCAGCCTCGCGCGCGGCCGCGGCAACCTGCTGGCCAGAAGCGGGAGCGTCTGCGTCGCCGGAGTCGCCGCCCGACGCCGACATGCCACGTTTGGCTGTCTGAGCACCTTTGAGTGCTGTCTTCCCCGCGAGCACGGCCGCCGCGACACCCGCTGTCGCGGCCGTGCTGGCGACCCCGGCTGTAGCTTTGCCTGTCGCCGCCGCAGCGTGACCTGTTGCCTTCGCCGCGGTCGCCGACTTCTCGGCGATCGCTTTGCCGCCGCGGTAGAGCTGGCGACCGGAGTAGATGGCGTTCGCAACGCCTTGCGCGGTCGCCGGATTCGATCGTGTGATGGCAACCGGGGGCGCGTTCGGACGCATGGCGAGCTTGTCTGCGAGCTTGTCCGACATTCGACGCAGGCCCTTGTTGCCGCGACGGAACAGCACGATTCCGATGATCAAGAAGATGTCGACGAACAAGACTGTCCGGATCAGATGAGCTTGATCAGCGGCGAAAATCGACTGCACCATCAGGGTGTAGCCGACCAGGAACACGATGGAGAACACCATCTGCGCCATGGCCATCGCGACGTTGGCGACCGTCTTCCAGAATTGCCCACGCATCGCCGGGGCGATCGCCACGACGATGCCGGGGATCGACTTGATCGCGTTGCCGATCGCTACGCCGGCAGCGAGCATCAATCGACCCGCGAGCCAGATCGCGAACAGCATCAGTACGAATCCCGCGAAGATCAAGAACAACAACCCGATCGCCTGACCTGGTCCAGGGTTGTCGGCGTATTCCTTCATTGCTCCGCCGTCGTCGCCACCTTCGCAGTCGCGGATGCTGTTCTTGAGTCGATCTTCCGGACTCGGTTTCTGTGTGACGGCGTCGGCAACCGGGCCGGGAAGCTGATCGGTCACGGTGTCGATCACGGCCTCGCTGACCTTCTCGCCGGTTGTTTCTTCGCGGTGGGTGATTGCTTTCGGGCCGCCACCGAGTGCGGCGTCGAACTCTTTGACGCATTGGCCTTTGTATTGGGGGGCGTCGAGCACGCGACCGAAGTTGATCAGCTGCGTGGGTTGACGGATGAAGGTGTCGACAAGCTTGGATTCGATCTGATCGATGTGTTCGCGAGCGTTTCCGTTGGTGTCACCGTTGTTGGTCAGGCCCGCTGCGATCGACAGACCCATGTCGCGGGCTTGCATGATGAATCCGTCTTCACCGACGGTGCGTTCCACTGGATTCGACAAGATCCCGATCGCGGCCGCCGCGAGTACGCACGACATGAGGATTTCGTAGATGCCGGTCGAGTAGCGGCCCTGCACGATCCACACGAACGCCGCGAAGCCGGCCGCAGTGAGCATCAACAACGTCAGATCGAATTGGTTGGTGATCGAAGTGACCGATTCGCTGATGGTGCGGACCGGGGTGAGGATCAGCTCCAGCCATTCGAAGGACAGCACCCAGGTGATGAACCAGATGGCGGTGGCCATCAAGAATCGGAAGACTTCGTACTCGAAGGAGATGAAAAACGCCCAGATCATCCGCCAGCCGCCACTGGGTGTCGCGTTGCCTTTGTCGATCGACAGGTAGAAGTTCCACGCGTCGATCCCGTGAGAATCTTTGAGGTCCATCCACGAAAAGAACGGCGACAACGAGCCGCCGCCGATCGGATCCGCGCTCGCCGAGGAGGCGAACACGACCAGTAGTGCTCCGGCCAGATGCCACGCCATGACCAGGCGCACAAGGCTGCGGCGCCAGCCCCGAGCCCACAACCACACCCATGCTGGGGTTGAGAAGCGGCAAATCTGTTCCCACCACGACTGCGGGATCCACGCGGTGATCAGCGCCAACAAGGCACGTTTCGTTGCGGCGCGGACACTGAAAGGCTCAGGGACGCTTGGCCCTCCAACGACTTCGCGGTTCAACGACACCGATTCGGCGGTACTCATGCCGGTACCGGCGTCTTCTTTTTCGGAGTGGTGGAAACTGCGATGCGGCGAGACTCGGTCGAGGGCAGCAGAACCTTGATCCGTCCTACGTTGCCGTTGCCGTCACGCATGTAGCCCTCCCCGCGGCGATACGGTTCGACATAGTTGTCTTTACCGGTCACCGGCGACGTCTGTTCCATGTACTCCTTGAGCAGTTCCGCATTGTCGGGAGCCAGACCCAGCCACTCGATCGCCCGGCGCGCCAGATCCTTGTCCGTGTGGCGGTGTGCGATCCGGACTTTGATCAGGCCGCGCAGCTTGGGTGAGCCGAATTGGCAATCTTGGTCACCGATGCCCAGGAACGCTGACTCTTTGCGGCCTCGCAGCACGAACTCGGTCACGACGTCGATGCCGTCACCGGCGCGCAGCAGGTGATCGGCTTCGTCGACGAGGAACATCGATGGCTGGCTCGGATCGGCAAAGCATTGTCCGCGAGCAATTTTCGCGATCAACGTGTAGACCGCGGCACCGAACCGCTTCTCCAGCGGCAGGTTGTCGAAGAGATGCTGATTTTCCGTCTGCGCCGTGGTCGGCAGTTCCACCCGATTGGTGCGGAAGATGATCGCCGGTGCCGTCAGCGGCAACGGATCGAGATCCTTCGCGAATAGCGCGGCCGCAAATGTTTTGCGGGAGTAGATCTTTAGCGCCATCCCGAGATCTCGTGCGTGATCGACCGAGCAGTCACCGCCGAGCAGGTGATCGATCAAATTTCCCAGACCCGCATGGGGATGTGCGAGGCGATACTCCGGATCGAGCACCGCTGACAACGCCAATCCGAGCGGGCTGGTCGGTTGGATGCGCAACAACGTCAGCAACACCGACTCCGCCATTTCCGCGGCGACTCGGGCCTCGAACAGCCGCAACGGATCCATGCTGTATTTCGCGGCGACCATGTCGACGATGACCGCATCGGTGACCGCATTTGCCCAGGCTGCGTATTCGCCGCTGTCGCTCTGATCGACGCCGATGACCTGCCCACCACGGTCGACGAACTGGCCCGCGATCGTCTTCATCGTCACTGACTTTCCGGATCCGAGTTCACCGGTCACCGCAAACGAACCGGAGACGTCGCGGACGGAACGGCCGGCCACGTCGAGGTGAACCGCACCGATTCGATTCGAGCTGCAGTTCAACGCCAGCAACGGGCCGCTGCTGTCACCGAGGTCGTTGCGGATGCACGGCACATACGCCGAGAAGTGCGTCGATGTGGTGATTTGCGCGAACTCTTGCACGATGCGAGGGGTGGGGACGCCAGGCTGCATCGCCCACCACAGCTCTTCCTGATATCCCACCGGTGCCACCAGTCGGTAGGTCTCCTTTTCGAACACCTTCCTCAGTGCCCTGGCTGCAGCGACGGCCTCGGCCTCGACCGCGGCCCCGACCGCCAGAATCGCGGTCCACCGCACTTCGATCTCGTTGCGGTCATCTTCGAGAAGTCCCGTGTATTCCGACAGCGCGTCGGCAGCTTGATCGAGGATGCTGCTGCCCGTCGAGGAGTTTTCGCCTTCACGCTGGCCGTACTGCTCGTTCAAATTCGTCAGTGCCCGCTTATTCGCCTTCATCACGTCCGCACCAGCCGAGGTGTGCAGCCGCACGGCGAAGTCGACATCGACGCCCTCGACGTCGTCGACGAGGGTGAAGAATTCCGAGCCAGGGAAGTACACGCCACCGGATGGTGTGTCGGCCACGGCCAGAATTACTTGATACGACGCTGGGACGTCGTCGAATTCATACGGCTGATCGACCTTCAAGACGCGCCCGACGCGCGGTACCTTGGCACGCCAACCGCTACGCGGCCGATCGGACTGTGCGCCTTCGTCGAGCCGCGCTGGTACGAGAGCACTTCCGATCTTCTTCGCCGGCGTCGCCTCAGCTGAGGGAACGTCTGGATCGATGCCCAGACCGCGTTGCACGCTGTGTTGCCATAGCCACACCATCTGTGCGGGTGTCACCGGTGTCGGTTCGAACGCGACCGGGATGTCGGCAACGATCCGATCCGCCTGCTGCACCCGACGCACCAGCTCGTCCTCTGAAATGCTGCGACGAGGTACACCGAGAAAGTCGGTCAACGTCGAGAATGCCGCGTGGCCCGCGGCCTTGATCTGGTCGACCATCTTCGGTGTCGTGAGCGGAATGCTCAGCCAGTAGACCCGCTTACCCAGCGGGTACATCTCGAGTGTGTCGAGGGTGGCGACGCATTCCAATGCCCAATCGCCGTACACCTCGAGGTCCACACCGTGGGTCATTCGTCGCACGACGGCTTCTGGGCTCATCGATGCAGCAACACCGATCAGCATCGACTCCCCCGGCAGTGCTCGCGCCAGCATCGTGTGCAGTTTCCGAGCGGTGTGTTTGTCGACATCGGGGCGATAGCCGTAGTCGAGGCCGGTGAGTAGGTAGTCGGCCCATACGACCCCCGAATTGGTCCAACGCAGGTTGGCGGCCATGTCACGTGTCGGCTGTTCCATCTCGGTGTCCTTTACTCGGAGCTCGCCGCGGCAAGGGCGAGAAGTTCTTTGACGCTCGATCGGGCTGCTACCGGGCGAGCAGTGGGTGTCGGTATTGCTGCTGCTGGCCGGACAGGCTTAGTCGGCTGCGAGGGTTGCGACGCGGGAGGTGCGGCTGGGGTCGGATCGTCGATGACCACCACGGCAGGCAGCTGTGCGCGTCGGAGAGCGACGACGCGCGCCGGCGTCACAGTGACGTAGCCGCCCGCACGAACCAGATGCGGTGCGCGCACCTTGATGCGCCGGCCGTTGACTTTCGGTTCCAGGGAAACCGTCGCGGCCTTCGCCCCGCCCTGCAGGACTGATGCGGGGCTGCGGCCGCCGAGGCGCAGTTTGCCGAGCACAAATACGGTGATCAAAATCGCCGAACCTGCGAAGCTGACGTTCCAGACGACGCCGCCGAGCCACAGTGGTTTCAGCAGCCACAGAACGCCGCCGACAGCCCCTCCACCAATCACCTGGGGGAAGGTGTAGGGGCCACCGAGGATTCGTTTGCCGTCCGGCGTTCGACCGATCAGCTGAGGAAATTTGCGGGCCCGGGTGAAGTTCTTGATGACTTCCACGGCGTGATCGCTCATAACGGATCCACGCGGGCACCGATACGCGCGTGCAGGTTCATCAGGTCCTGGCCCGCTGTCGTCATAGCAGTGGGCCCGGTAGTGCGGCGACTGTCAGCACCACTGCGGGAGCCGCGTGCGTCGCAGCCAGTTCTTCGCCGGTCGAATCGGAAATTGTGTTCATGTTGAACACCACCCACAGCAGCGCCCCACCGATGAGGGCGGACGTGACGAGGCGGACGACGGTGAAGGACGCGATCAAGTTCTTGAGCAAGAAGAAGATCGCGAGTGCTCCGGCGGCACTACGGAGCAAATCGGTACCGCTGTCGACCAGACCGTTGGCCTTGGTGAAGATGCCCTCGGCGAGTACGACGGTTGCGGGGTCGGTGGCGGCTGCAAGAAGAACGGACATCGCGGATCACCTTTCGTGTGGAGCGGGTGCGGCCGCCCCGGATGTGGAGAACAAGGGGACATCGGGTAGCGGTGGAAGAGCTGGTGCCGACGGTCCGGGTGCTGAGGCCGGTGCCGGTGCGGGTGCGGGTGCGGGTGCAGCGGAAGTCGGCACCGAAGCCGATTTCGGCGTCGACCCGGCTGGTGCGGTGGGAGTCGCCGACGATGGTGGAGCGGCAGCCGGAAACAACGGTGCGGAGTCGATCGCGCTGACTTCCCAGCGCCCACCACGGGCCGCCATCGTCAACGCGTACTGCCCAACCACGGCGTCGTTGTCGGTCACTTTCTGTGTGGCGGTCACCAACAACCGCACAACGTCGCCATCACGCAGCGGCGCCGACGGGGCAACCGAGTTGAGGTCGCGGGAGGCCAACGTCGTCGAAATCGACACCACCCGGTACGGCGGCGGAGTGACCGCACTCAGCGACGCACCCGGTGTCACATACCGAGCCACTTCGCCCGAGCCGGTCAACATCGCGGACAGAAATTGCCCCGCCGAATCCACGATCGGGTGGTTCACAATCCGGTACCGGTAGTCGAGTGTCACCGCGGCGCCCGACGACGGTGCCGCGATTTCGGCGGGCAGTGTCGCGGCGCGGGCGCCTGCTGCAGACACGACAACCGGCACCTGAAAGTAGCGACGCACCGCCACCGCGGAACCGTCGCTGCCCGGGCGAACCGACACCGCAACCGTCACCGAATAGAGCGGTGCAACCGACTCCGACACCCGGGTGATCGAAGCAACCGCAGGCTCATCGGCAACAAACAGAGCGGTCATCGGCAGCGCCGCAGGGTCGGTGTCGACGTAACGTTCGAGGTCCTTCTCCTGCCCGCGCGAGGCCTGCAACCACGTCACCACCAACTGCGTGGCGAGCTCTCCAGCCTGTGCTTGCGCGGCCGTGTCGATCGACGCTGGCACCGCGGCGTCACTGGTGTTCTGCGGCGACGTCGTCGATGAACCACGCACCGCGAACACCAAGGCGAGGACCCCAGCGAGAAGCAGAATTCCCAGACCGCCGCGTGCCAGCCGGGTCAACCACAGCTGCCGTAGGCCCCAGTGTCGACGCTCGGCGCCCGCCAGATCGTCGATCTCGTCGCGATCGGACTGCGGCGCAGCGGCATCGGCGAATGTCGATCCAGCGTCGGCTCGACCGAAGCTATTGATCTTTTTCCAGTCGAGTTTCATTGCGTTGCGACCTCCGTCATCGTCACCGATTCGCCGGCTTCCTCGCCGTCGGCCGAGACATGCTGCAACGTCTCGACACGTGCCAAGACCGCCCTTGCGGCCGCCGCTTCGACCATCAGCAGCAGCCACAGCGCGTTGCCGGCGTCTTCGTCGAGCGGACTTTCGACGACGTCTGCAGCGGCCGCGCGGATCTGCTCGCCGACGCCGTGGACGTAGCCGAGGTCACGCATCAACGCAGCGGGCGAAACTTCGAAAGCGAACATCGGTCCTCCTGGCATGCGGCACATCTACCTCGGGCGCGCCCGATGCGAGCGGCCTCTAACTGGAGGAAGATCCGCCCGCGAACCACCGTGTGACACCGGGGAGTCAACTTTTTTCGAAGTTTTTTTCCGGCAGGAAAGCCGTTGTTGCCTGCGCTCCATCGGCGCTGGTCAGCCCTTCGTCAGGTCGGCTGCCTCCGAACAGATATCGGGGCGGGCAACAACCCAGGCAACAACTCGACACCCCCGGGGCAACATTAAAACCGCAGGTCAGAGGCAATAAGCCGTTGTTCTACTTGGCGCGAACCGCACCTTCGCGCACCCGAGGAGAACAGCCGTGGCTACGCCGAACACCACACTCCGTCCCAGTGCGACTACGGCCTCCAAGACCGTCGTCAGCACCGCAGCAACCAACCTCTACACCCGTCTCAACATCGACTGGCTCACTATGTGCCAGCGACCGTCCCTCGATGCCGAAGTCCTCACCTGGGCCACATCGCACTCCGCGCTCGCTGACGTGACCGGCCTCGACGACCTCGCCCGCGCCCACCGCGCAGACCGAGACGGCGTCCTCCTCGCTCTGCTGACGCTGCATCAAGACGGCAGTGGACTGGCCGGACGCGCGCTACTGCAACTAATGCTCGGCAAGCTGATCCAACTCACCCGCCACGCCCGGGTTAGCGGCTACGACCGCAACATCGCCTGTGACGACCGCGCAGCAACGACTGTCGCAGCGTTCATGTCATTGATCGCCACGTACCGACCCACCGGAACCAACGTCTACGCCGCCCTGTTCCTACACACCCTCAAACAGATCGCCAAGGTCAACACTTTCGCCGACGAAGTCCCCGCCGGCCATCACGACGACTTCGTCATCGACACCACGGCCGAGCAGGACACCGATCCCTCGGCAGTCGCCCTTCTCGACTCCGCCGTCGACCGCGGCGTGATCACCGCCAACGACCGACTCCTGCTGCAGCGCGCATATCTCGACAAGACCGATACCGACCTCGCAGCCATCGCCGCCGACGTCGACCTCACTCCCGCGGCATTGCGGCAACGACTCTCCCGCGCGATGGGTCGTCTCCGTAAAGACGTCGTCGTCTCCCATCGCCGCTCGACGGTCCCACCGCGCTACGCCCGCAAACCACTCGCCTCGACACGCGAACTCAACTCTGTGGCCCAGCGATGAAGACCTACTCCGCACTGCGCGGCTCCGCCGCTGTGATCGCTCTGCTCGCCGCCACCCTCCTGACAATCATCGGCGCCCAAAGCGCAATCCTCGCCGACGTCGACCACGGCACCACACCCTCCACGGTGTCGCTGCAACTACCCGATCTCAGCGGTCTCGGTCACGACGTCGGACGACTCGCCCTTCGCAATCTCGACGCAGCTCCTCCCCCACTCCTCAACCGCCAGCGACGCCTCCCCGCCACTAACCCCACAGCCAAATCGAGCACTAGGAACAGAACTTCTATTCGAGTCGCGGGCGAGGCCAGCTGCTCTGCAACAGACGCCCCCGGCATCGCCCGTGTCGTTCCCGTGCGCACGCACGACGTAAACCCATCACCAATCGGCACTACGACAGGAGCAATTCAATGATCAGCACCACGTTCAAGACCACAGCAGTAACGACACTCGCCGTGACAGGTGTCCTACTTTCTGGATCACCAGCCCAAGCTGCTACATGGATTCCAGAGTCGGCCGGCCATGTTTCAGGCAACTGCACCCGCGAGATTGACGTGCTTCCCGGGACTGCATTGCTGGAGCGTCCGGACCTCAGCGCAGCGGTGGTGACCACCGGCACCGGCATACGGGGGTACCGCGCCGTCTACCCCGATGCCGAGTGCGCATCAGGCCCACACGGTAAATGGCGTCTTGTGCAGGCCATCGGGTCGGAGGTCGTCAACCCCAACAACATATCGACGCTATGGACATTGATGAAAAACACCAGCACCGGACAGCTCGGCTGGATGAACAACGCATCCGCCGACCCAAGCAACACCTTCTTCGTGTCTTGACAGCACCCCACCCCACTGCAATTCGACGAGCATCTGTTCGGCTGAAGAAAGAGGTCATCATGTCCCGCTACCGACCCAGCACAGTCGCGACCGCACCACGCCGACGCCGAGCAGGTGCCACCGTCACCGCAAGCCTGATTGCAGCATCTGTGCTTCTGCCCGCAGCCACTGCGGCAGCGTCCCCCGCTGGCTGCACCGCCATCGACATCGTCATGGTTCCCGGCACCGGTGAGACCGATCCCGGCGCCAACCCCTCCGAACCACGCGGCATGCTGCGCGGTGTCACCGACCCACTACAGCAACAGTTCGGCGCGGCAGTGGCCGTAACCTACGTCCCCTACGAGGCATCAGCGTTCAACAAAGGCAAGACCTACGCCGACAGCAAAGCCACCGGCGTCAGCTGGACCGCACGCCACGTCCAGCGACGTGCAGCCGAGTGCCCGAACACACGCTTCGTACTCGGCGGCTACAGCCAAGGCGCCGACGTCGCCGGCGATATCGCCTGGCTCATCGGACACGGAAAGCTGCCCGGAGTCGAACCCCGCCGCGTCCTCGCGGTCGGCCTCCTCGCCGACCCCCGTCGCGACGCCGGCGACGGCACCACCGTCGGACCCCAACTCGACGGATCCGGTCTCGCCGGACATCGACCCGACGGATTCGGTCAACTCACTGCCGTCACACGCAGCTACTGCGACAACGGCGACCTCTACTGCGCCAACCCCGATTCCAACGGCATCATCGCCGGACTCGGCCGCACACTGAGCAGCCCCGCCGCCGCACTGACATCAACCCAACAACCCGGCGCAACCACCGGACCAGCCGACCTACAAACCTCACTCGTCGCCGACTACTCCAAAGTCGACCTACCCGGCCTCGCGCAGAACCTGCAGTCGATGCAAGACCAAGTCGGATCCGGCACCGTCGACCCCGCTGCGCTCGGATCCACAGTCGCCGCCATCACCAACACCATCGTCCCCCTCGCCGACACCTCCCAATGGGTAGCCAAGAACCCCACTGTCGCCGCATCCCTCGAACAGGCCGCCCCCGATTCTCCCGAACACGCCGCCAACCAAGTCGTTCAAAAAGTCAACGGCGCCGACCTCTCCGGTGCACTGCAGGCAGCCAGCACGATCATCAACACCCTCCAAAACGGCGGCGATGCGAGCCAAGCTCAAACACTGCAAGCCCCGATCAACACACTGTCCACGCAACTCACCCCACTGGCGATGACCCCAGCCGACGGACTGTCCCTCGCCGCGAACGCCCTATCCATCCTCAAGCCGAGCGTGCTCATCGATCAGGTCAAAACGATCGCCACCAACAGCTTCGCCCTCGCCGGCAACGTCCCCGAGATCATCGATATCTTCTTCAACCGAATCCCGCGGATCATCGTCGACCTGACCGACATCCCGACCAAGATCCGCGCACTGCACACCGAGTTTGATCGACTCAACGTCTTGTTCGAGCCGGTCGTTCTCCTCGCTGCGGGGCTGGACTACCAAACGGCGGCCGGCCTGATCTCGCTCATCCCAGACCCCACCGGCACCGGGCAGATCATCTCGATGATCGTCGGCATACTCGGCAACCTCGACATCATCGGCTTGGCACGCACAGCAGGCGAACTGCAGAAGCAGCTCTGGAACGCTCTCGAAACCGGCGACATCATCGGCAGTGCACTCGGTGCGCTCCCACAGATCGGCGAATTCGCCCGGATTGCGCTCGGCACGCTCACCGGCGGATCCAAAACAGATCCGGCCATGCTCGGCAAATCCAGCCCTGCCGGACAATCAGGGCAGCAGATCACCCTGCAGGCACAAGCAGGCGACTTCCCTGCGTTGGCGTCGAGCCTCACCAATCTGGCATCGTCATCCGGTGCAGACGCGATCGCTCAACTCGGATCCGAAGCGCTCAAGGCCGCAGCGTTCTACAGCTCCGACTCCCACACCCTCGCCTACACCCGAAACCCCGTGAACGGTGCCGGCGACAGCGCTCTCGTCGACATGACCAACCATTTCCGGACCCAGATCAGCCAGGTCGCCGCCTAACCCCATCGCTCCTCACCGAGGACCGACCGCACGACCATGACAGCCGATCCCGGCGTGCCCCCATACACGCCGGGATCGGCTGCATCACGACCAGCGCCAACCCTGCGAAAGAGACACGACATGACCGAGCAGTCCACACCCGTCGATACCGTCGCGCCCATGCCCACCTCATCGCCCGTCGACGACGACAGACACCTCATCGTCGTCGACATCGCCGCCACAGGACCCGACCCCGCCCTCGACCACATCCTCACCATCGCCGCGCTCGACATGATCACGCTGCAGCGCTGGCATATCACCCTCGACCACACCACTACCGCCACCGAGGACGCCCAGCTCATCCTCGCCCTCGGCGACCTCGCCGCCGGACTCGACAACCACACACTCGGCGGGTTCAACCCCTCTACCACCGCACGCTTTCTCACCAAACTTCTCGCCGACATCGACATCGATCGCCCCTGGCGTGACATCGCAGACATCCGACAACTCACCGCAGGCGCACTGGGCATCCCGGGCCTTGCCCCCGCGTGTTGGACACGCTTAATCCCGGACAGAGTCCGGGGGAAGCGA
>NZ_JBIMSN010000162.1:0-19808 GCF_043944905.1 Antrihabitans spumae | reverse complement strand
GCTGCGCCGGGTGCTGTCGCCTGCCCACTCACCTACCCATTTTCGAGCCAGTCTTTTCGGCGGGCGGGCGCACCAAAAGGACTCACGAGCGGCGGAGCCGCCTACGGTGTCAGGCGCTTCGCCAGCAGCTTGGTGAAGTGCGCGGGATCGGTCAGTTCGCCACCCTCGGCGAGCAACGCCATGCCGTAGACGATCTCGGCGGTGTCGGCGAGTGCCTCGTCGTCGGGACGCTCTGCGTGCGCCTTCCGCAGACCCTCGACCAGGCCGTGCGTCGGGTTGAGTTCCAGAATCCGCTTGGTCGGCGGCACGAACTGACCCGACGCGCGATACATCTTCTCCAGCGTCGGCGAGAACCCGAACTCATCGCTCACGATGCAGGCAGGCGAATCGACGAGTCGCGACGACAGCCTGACCTCCTTCACCGTCTCCGACAGCGTCGAGGTCATCCAGGTCAGCAGCTCGGCGAACTCCTTGCTCTGCTCCTCGCGCTCGGCCTCGGCGGCTTTCTTCTCTTCCTCGCTGTCGAGGTCGACCTCACCCTTCGCGATCGACTGGAACGGCTTGCCGTCGAATTCCGGCACCGACCCGACCCACATTTCGTCGACCGGATCGGTCAGCAGCAGCACCTCGAGTCCGCGGGCGCGGAAGGCCTCCATGTGCGGCGAGCTTTCGATCAGCTGCCGGGACTCACCGGTGACGTAGTAGATCTGCTCCTGCGTTTCGGGCATGCGGGCGACGTATTCGGCGAGTGAGGTCTGGTCCTCGGTCGAGTTCGTCGACGCGAACGACGAGACGCCGAGGATGGCGTCGCGGTTGTCGAAGTCCGACAGCAGACCTTCCTTGAGCACACGACCGAACTGCGACCAGAACGTCGTGTACTTCTCGGCGTTGTTGGCCTGCATGTCCTTGACCGTCGACAGGATCTTCTTCACGAGGCGCCGCTGGATCAGCTTCAGCTGGCGGTCCTGCTGCAGAATTTCGCGAGAAACGTTGAGCGACAGGTCTTGTGCGTCGACGACACCCTTCACGAAGCGCAGGTACTCGGGCATCAGTTCTTCGCAGTCGTCCATGATGAAGACGCGTTTGACGTAGAGCTGCACGCCACGTTTCGCCTCGCGCATGAACATGTCGTACGGGGCCTGCGACGGGATGAACAGCAGCGCCTGGTACTCGAACGTGCCCTCGGCTTTGAGCGGGATGATCTCGAGCGGCTCGTCCCAGGCATGGCTGACGTGCTTGTAGAACTCCTTGTATTCCTCGTCGCTGACGTCGCTCTTGGATCGGGTCCACAGCGCCTTCATCGAGTTGATCGTCTCGGTCTCGATCTGCCGAGTGACCTCTTCGGACTCGTCGTCCGCCGGCTTCGTGATCTCGACTTCCATCCGAATCGGGAAAGCGATGAAGTCGGAGTAGCGCTTGATGATCTGCTTGATCTTGGTCGGCGCCGTGTAGTCGTACAGGTGATCTTCGGTGTCGGCCGGCTTCAGATGCAGCGTGACCGACGTTCCCTGCGGGGCCTCGTCCAGAGTTTCGATCGTGTAGGTGCCTTCACCTTCCGACTCCCACCGGGTCGCCTCGGTCTCGCCCGCGCGTCGGGTCACCAGAGTGACCTTGTCCGCGGCGATGAAGCTCGAGTAGAAGCCGATGCCGAACTGCCCGATCAGTTCTTCGGGCGCAGCCGAGTCCTTCGCCTCGGCGAGCTTGCGTCGCAGGTCCGCGGTACCGGACTTCGCGAGCGTGCCGATCAGATCGACGACCTCGTCGCGCGACATCCCGATGCCGTTGTCGCGCACGGTCAGCGTGCGGGCCTCTTTGTCGATGTCGATATCGATGTGCAGGTCGGACGTATCGACCGCGAGTTCTTTGTTCTGGAACGCTTCCAGCCGCAACTTGTCCAACGCATCGGAGGCGTTGGAGACAAGTTCGCGCAGGAAGATGTCCTTCTCCGAGTAGACGGAATGGATCATCAGATCCAACAGCTGACGCGTTTCCGCCTGGAACTCCAATTGCTCGACTTGCGATGTCACTGAAAATTCCCCTTCGAAGCTCATAGGAGATCCGGGCCGTAGCGGACCGGGTCCAAATTTCCCGACGACATGATAGGTCAGCGCTCAGCGGGCCTGCCGGTCGTCCACATAGAACAATGCCAGTGTCGCTGCGAGCAGCGCGGCCGGTATCCACGCAGCGGTGACGCCGAGCTGCTCCGTCGCGACTGCTCCGATCGCTGCGCCGCCCGCGAAGGCCGTGATGATCGCCGCGTAGATACCCATCGCTCGTCGTGATTCACGCTTCTTCTCGACGAAGACGGCATACCCCGACTCCGTGAAACGCATCAGATTGCCCGTCGTTGCGATCGCGATGAACGCCAAATCGCCGACGGTGCGGAACAGCCCGATCTGGATGGCGGCGACGAAGGCGATCGGAATGGTCACGACCGCGTTCGGCACGTGGCTCGGCACGAAACCGACCGCTGCCAGCACGATCACCTGACCGAGCATCGCCCAGCGAATCGGATGATCGATGCGGTCATGGGCGCGTTCACTCTTGAGCCAGTTCGCGATCGCGACGCCGACGATGAACGCGAGGATCGGCCACAGGTGCGCAAGCGCGCTGTGCCACCGCTGTTCGGACAGATCGACGCCGAGCAGGATGACGTTGCCGGTTTGAGCATTCGCGAACACGCCGCCACGGGAGATGTAGGTGTAGGCATCGAGGAACCCGCTCGCTGCGGTCAGAAGCAATGCGAAGCGCAGTGAGGTCGAGGTCTTCGGTGGACGATCCGTCGGTTCGCTCATCGTGTGGTGTCTTCGTCCGGTCCGGAAAGCTGTTTCGGTGGGTTTTCGGGAGTCTGTTTCGGAGTTACCGAATCGCGGAACGCATTGCTGAGTGCCCGATTGGCTCCGAAGATCGCCCTGTAGATCCCGCCTGCGGTTTCGTCGTGAATGCTTCTGACTATTCTGCTCGTGTCACGCGTCGCTGGAATGGCATTCAAAATCTCGAACGGTATCGACGCAATCGCCTGATGACTCGCCTGCACGATCCCCGTGCCGAGTTGTACTGCGGCGGTTGTCGTTTCCACTGCATCGGCAACGTCTGCAGCTGCCTCAGCCATCCGCTTGTTCTCGTCGATGAAGCCGTCGAGACGGAGATTTGCGGCGGCCACAGTCACGACATCGCGTTCCGCGCGCTGCCACTGCACGACCACAGCCGCCGTCCCTGCGATCACAGCGCAGGTGGCCAACAAGAACGCGACGTCAAGCACCGACCTGGACCTTCACGTCCGCTTTCACTCCCTGCTCGACCAATTGCTCTCGCACGATCGCGGCCGCGCGGTCGTAGACCACCCTGCGAAGGAGGTCGGGCGCGACGGCACCGGCAATGCCGGAGAAGCGACTTTGTGTCGCTGCAAGTTCGATCGGATTGAGGATCTCGATGGTGATCCGCCGCTCCTTCATCTCCGCGAACACAGGCTCGGTCGCAAGCGGTCGCGCAGCCTTCGCAGTCCTCGCGGCCACCGCTGCGGCAAGCTCGGAGCTGCGTTGTCGCAGCCGTTTGATCTGCATCGCGACGACGACGAGCACCACAAGGTCGACGACGAGGAAAAGGACAATCGCGATTCGCACGGCACAACGATAAGCCGACAACCACTGCCTGGGCAGGGGTTCGACGACCGTCTAGGGAGTAGGCATCGCTTCGCGGGCCGGCTGGACGTCGGTCCGCAACTGTGCAACCTGCGGGACCTCGGTCACCGCGCGGTCCGACATCCATTCCCGCAGCACTTTGGTCGCGATGACGTCGTCCTCGTTGTATTCGAGCAGCCGCTGCCGCTGGGTCAGGTCGGGTTCGGCGTCGTAACCGACGGCTTCGCGGTACCACGCCATCGAGGCCTCACCACCCGCTTCGGCGTCACGCCAATTGAAGCCGGCGACCGGAGCAATCTTCTTGAGCCCCTTGCCGTTCGGGCAGATGAACTGCTCGCTCACGACCTGGTAGATGTCGACCCACTGCGGACCGTCGATAAACGCGCGGACCTCTTCGACACTCGGAACCCCGGGCTGACCGAGGAATCTGCGGGCGGACTCCAGCAGCCACTTGTCCTCCGCTTGACGTGAATAGCAGTACGCCGCAAAGGTTTTGCCGTCGGCCGCCGCTTGCGCGCGCACTGCCATCAACCACGTCCAGAATTCGCCGAACGAGCGTCCCTCGTCCGACGTCGGCAGCGGGTCCCACGTCACGAACGATCGGTACGTGCCGTCGAGCAACGTTCCCCACAAATAGGCGCCGTGCTCCTGGTAGCTCTCCATGTCGACGTCGACTTCGACATCGGCGCGCTGCACCTCGACCTCGTCGTAGCGTCGCACCAGCGGCACATCGGCCAGCCAGGCCTGCGCGGTGACGACTGCGTCGGAGAAGGTGCCGTGTTGCCAATCCTGGGGTTGCGGACCGTCCCACTGCGCGAGTTGGTCGATCGTGTGGACACCCTCTGCGCGCAACACCTCGGCTCGCGAGCCCGACGCCACCAGGCTGACATCGCGCGCCTCGGTCAGCCATTTGTGGCAGGACTGCCACCACGGGCAGGAGCGACATTCGGGTACTTGCGATGGGACAGTTGGCAATTCGCCGCGAGCAACAGCGATCCGGTCGGCGAAACGAAGGTCGTATTCACCGAGGACGGGCGCAAGGTCGTGCACGACGATCGTGTCGAACCCGAACC
Organism: Antrihabitans spumae; assembly: GCF_043944905.1. Classification (NCBI taxonomy): domain Bacteria; kingdom Bacillati; phylum Actinomycetota; class Actinomycetes; order Mycobacteriales; family Nocardiaceae; genus Antrihabitans; species Antrihabitans spumae. Next base: position 15,094 of record NZ_JBIMSN010000162.1, on the reverse strand, counting down.
CGATTGCACCGCCGATGACCGCCGGACTCGCCTGCCCCTGCCGCTGCAGCATCCGATACAGATGCGCCAATCGCATCAGGTCGCGAGGTTGCGGACGGACTTTGCGGGTCGGGTCCTCGCGAGGTGCCCATACGTCGAACGGCGTCGTCGTCGCACCGCCCTCGCTGTCACCGTTGCGGGGGTCGGTGACTTTGTGGTTCACGACGATCACCGGGATGTAGCCACCACGATCGCTGTCACGAATCAGGATTTCGGACTTACCGCGGCGACCGGTGTCGAACTCCGACGGCAATACCGCACCCCAGATCCGCTCGACACCTGCCTCGCACGCTGCCATCGTCGCTTTCGCGCGTTCGGCGGTCGGCGCGTCGGGACCGATAACCGACCATTGCGAGCCGAGCGCGGTCAGCGTGTCGCGGACGTTTTCGCGATGCTGCGCGGCGGCCTCACGTCGCTGCTTGATACCCGAATCTTCGGGTATTCCCTCGACCAGTAATGGCAGTGAGGTGTCCAAATGCAGGTGGTGGCGACATGCGGTCAGCGTCCGGGCATCGATCAGCACGGGACGCGTGCGATCGTCTCGGCCGTTGTTCACATGTGCAGCCTAATTGCGCCCACCGACTCGTTTCGTCGACGCGGCGCACGACAGGCCGGAACCAACCATGTGCTCGCGGGCCTCGACACCCACCCGATAGGGTGAGTCGCACACCGCTCGACCACTTAGGGAGAGGCCTTTTCGATGGGGTTGTTCACCAAGCGAAAGCGACGTTCCACCCGAAAGGCAGAAGCCAAAGCGCTCAAGCACAAAGCCAAGATCGAGGCGAAGCTCGGCGCCAGGACCGACCGTAAGCGGCTGCGCGCCGACAAACGTTCGCAGAAGAAGATAGAGAAGGCGCAGGTCTCGGCGTTCAAGGCGCAGGAGAAGGTCGCCGAGAAGCAGGCAGCGAAGCTGGAAAAGGATCCGTTCAGCGTCGCGTCGGTCAAGAAGTATCTCGGTGTCGCGCGGGTGCTCGCCCCCGTCCTCGCACCGCTTGCCTACCGCGGGGCGACGTTTGCTCGCGGCCAACTCGAAGCGCGCCGTGCACAGCAACTCGGTGTCGGCGTCGAGCAACTCGGCCAGTTCACCGGTCACGGCGCCAAGTTGAGCGCCCGCATCGCAAGTGCCGAGACCTCGCTCACCGAAATTTCCGCGCTGCACGCAAAAGATGCTGAGACCGGCAAGTTCATCGAGGCAACTCGCGAGCGCCTGACCGACCTCGCACCGGCGATCCACGCCGCGGAGCAGATGCCGGCGCCGCGCCGGCGCGCCGCTCACCTCGCGATCTCGAACGAGCTGTCCGGCATCGAGGCCGACCTGCTTGCACGCCTCGGAGTACGCTGATCGTTCGTGCCCGCCAGCCCCACCAGTCCAAACACTGCCCGCATCCGCGGTTGCGTGGTCGGGGCTTTCGTCGGCGCCCTCGCGGTAGCTGCGCACGGTAGCGCCGGCGGCGGATATCCGTCCGGCACTGCGCTCACTTTGCTTGTCATCGTCAGCGGAGCGCTCGGCGCAACGGCTGCAACCATCGCCCGACCGGGACCCCTCGGGATCGCCGCGTTGCTCGCGGGCGGTCAACTCCTCGGCCACTACGCGCTTTCCGTCACCGCGGATCACTCGCATGCCGGCGGCTTCGGGCTCGGCGCGATGGCGCTCGCGCACTGCGTCGCGACGGTCACGTCCGCGTTTCTGATCGTCGTCGCCGAACGTCTGCTTGCCGTTGTCACCAACGTGTTGCGCGTCGCGCTGCGGCGCGAACCGAGCAGACCGAACACCGCGCCACGCCCGCTGCCAATTCAGTCCGAGCGGGTATATCCCCAGTTCAACGACCTTTTACGAGACTCGATTTCGCGGCGCGGTCCGCCAGCGGTGTGCGGTTTCTAGCCACCCGACGACCCGTTTTCCTATCTCTCGCGAAAGTATTATCCATGAAAAGCTTGATCACGCGCGCCTGCGTCACCCTTGCCGCGACCGGCAGCGCAGTCCTGCTCACGGCGGGCATCGCGTCCGCACACGTCACCGTCGACGCCCCCGGCGCCGCGGCGGGCGGCTACACCGTCCTCACCTTCAAGGTGCCGACCGAATCCGATACCGCAAGCACGACCAAGGTCAGCGTCACGCTGCCCGGCTTCAAGTCCGCGCGCACCGAACCGCTACCCGGTTGGACGTCGACCATCGACAAGGACAGCGAACTGCAAGCCACATCGGTCACGTGGACCGCCGATCCCGGCGTCGGCGTCGCACCCGGCCAGTTCCAACGGTTCGTCCTGTCCGTCGGCCCGCTGCCCGCGGAAGAGCAAGTGTCCTTCGACGCGGTCCAGACCTACAGCGACGGCAAAGTCGTGAACTGGAACCAGCCGACGCCCGCTGACGGCACCGAGCCCGAGTACCCGGCCCCGTCGGTCACACTGGCGGCCGAAGGTTCCGACGAACACGGTTCCGACGATCACGGCTCGTCGACGCCGACGGAGACAACGGCAACATCGGACAAGGCATCCGACACGACCGCCCGCTGGCTCGGTGGCGCAGGACTACTCGTCGGCATTCTCGGTCTCGCACTCGGACTCGGAGCGGTCATCAGGAGCAAGCAGTCGTGATGACGCGTCTCCTCGCGATCATCGGTACGGCAATCGTCGCGTTGCTCGGTGCGACAGTGCTCGGCAGCGGTGTCGCAAGCGCGCATTCGGTCGTCACGTCGAGCAATCCGGAAGACAAATCCGCCATCGACGCCGGACCCGAACGGGTGAGCGTGACGTTCAACGAAGCTCTGCAGGACACCTTCGCCGCTTTGACTGTCGTCGGCCCCGACGGCAACCTCTGGTCGAAGGGCACGCCGACCGTCGAAGGACCCACCGTCAGTGTTCCCGTCGGCGAACTCGGTCCTGTCGGTGAGTACACGATCGCCTATCGCGTGACGTCCGCCGACGGCCATGCGGTGAGCGGAACGCGGACCTTCACCCTCACGAAGGAGGGCACCGGTTCGCCGGGTGTGAAGGCGGATGAAAGTCCGGACTCCGAGGGAACCTTCAACTGGTTCTGGCTGCTACTCGCTGCTGCCGTCGTATTGTTCGCTCTCGGTTTGGGATTCGCGCTGCGCAATCCCCGCTCGAAGAGCTGACGATGGCGGCGGGTACGGCCGGCAGTGTAAGCAGATGGGCTCTGCTGCTTGCCGTACCCACCGCCGCGCTCGGTGTCAGCCTGGCGTGGCAGTTGGCTGCGCCTGCCCAGCCACAACCGTCGAGCATGGTTCGGGTGATCGCCGACTGCATGGGCGCACTCGTGCTTGGTTTGGCCGCGATCGGCCGCTTGCAGACGAGCGGTCGGCGCAAAGTTGTTTCCCAGCAAGATCTTTGGCGGCCGATGGCGATCGCGGCCGGGGTATGGACCGTCGCCGAGATCGTGCTGCTTGCCTTCGAAGCGTCCGATGTCGAATCCAGTAGGGTTTCCGATCTCGGTGCGAGCCAATTTCTTTCGTTCCTGACGCACATCAGTTCGGGTCAGGTCGGCATTGCTGCCGTCGCGTGTACCGCGGGGTTGGTCGCGTACGCAGCGGTCGCATTTCGACAGAACGCGAACTGGTCGGCCGATCCGGCGCTGGTGCTGAGCGCACTCGCCCTGGTGATCCGGCCGATCACGGGCCATATGTCGTTGCAACCGTTCGGTGCATTGCTCGGCGCGACCCACGCGCTGGCTGCGGGGCTGTGGTTCGGCCTGCTCGCAGCGCTGGCGTTGCTGGTCCGAACCCGGGGTGGCTGGGCGGAATTGCTACCGCGGTATTCGGAGTGGGCGTGGCGGTTCGTTCTTGTGCTCACCGTGAGCGGGGTGGTCAACGCGGCGGTGCGGATCGGGGCCTTCGGTCCGCTGTTCGATACCGCGTACGGCCGTGTGGTGCTGGCGAAGACAGTTGTGCTCTTACTGCTCGTCGGCCTCGGTTGGTGGTGGCGTCGAACCTGGGTCGGTCAGGCGGCGGCGCACCGCATGGATGCGGACGAGTCGCTGCGGCGAGCGATCATCGAAGTAGTCGCGATGGCGGTCGTCTTCGGACTCGCTGCGGCGCTCGCAACAACGGCATAGGGCCTTCGGCCTTGTGAGTCTTTTCGGCGCGCCCACCCTCCGAAAAGACTCACGACCGGGGAGCGCAAAACGGCCCGCCTCCGCGATGGAGACGGGCCGTTTGTGTGGAGCGAGGGTTCCCTCACACCGGTAAGCGTTGTCAGAGGTCTCCTGGCTCCGCTGGTAGAGAGGGTTTTACTTCGCCGGCGGCGTGAACGGGGAGTTCACGATGGTGAAGTACTCGATCGCCGAGGCGATCGCGACCGGCAGGGTGATGAAGAGTGCGCCGACGACGCCACCGACGACACCGAGCAGAGCCGCACCTGCGACACAGCCGGCGAGCGGGCCTGCGCCGAGGAGTGCGAGCAGCGGTGCCGTTGCGACACCGGCAACACCGGCACCGAGGACGCAACCGATTGCTGCGCCGGTGAGGAGACCGCCCGCGGAGCCGATGGTGGCACCGATGGAGATCTGGTCCTTCATCCGGTTGAACGCGGCCTGCTCACGCTCGTACGGGGTCTTCCACGGCGCGTCGTTCAGACCGGCGACCGGGTGGTACCAGGCGCGGCTGATGTCGAGCGCCGGCGTCAGCTTCGCGGTGTTGCCCTCGATGCTCGCGTCGATCGGGAACGCAACGTCGTCGATGCTGAACGAGAGCGGCATGGCGGCGACGGTGGTTCCGTCGGCAGCCTTGATCTTGAACGCGCCGTCTTCGGTGACCAGCGAACCAGCATCGGTGGTGATGAACGACGACTGTCCGTCGGCGTGCGCGGTGTAGTTGATGGCCTGTGCGGGTGCAGCCGGTGCAGGTGCGGCGTACGAGGTACCGCCGGCGACGCCGAGTGCGGCAATCGTCAGAGCCGACACAGCGGCAAGTTTCCTGATCTTCATCTTCTCGCGGTTCCTTATCGTTTTGTGACCTGCACCCCGGGCATGACCGCCCGAAGACGAAAGGCATTGCTGCAGATCAGTTTTGAGGCCTTCGACAGATGCATCTAACGGACGATTGACGACGGATCAGCAACGATTCGGTAGCGGCAATGTGTACATCCCCTGAACAGTGGCAGCGTGACCGCAGTGAGATATGTCCGATATCCAACCGCAACAAAGGCGCAGACCTGCGGTTATGTTCGGACATGGAGTGTTAACCCAGCCGTCCGCTGTGTCGCAGATCTCATGGCCGGAATCAGGTAACTCGTGGCAGTTGCCGACCCAATTCAGGTAAGCGCAGCCTTACCGGGGAAGCGGTTGGTCAGCGACGTCCCGGCAATTGCTGTACGAGCGAGATGAGTGGAGTCAACGCCTTCTGCCAGAAGCTGTTCGAGAAGCCGCGCGGTGTGCCGAGGTTGAGCACCCTCGTCGTAGCAATCGTCTGCGATTCGCAGTACTTGAGAATTCCTTCGGGTCCATGGCGCCGACCGACGCCGGACGCACGCATACCGCCCATCGGCGCCGCCGTGCTTCCGAAGGCGGGCGCATAACCCTCGTCGACGTTCACTGTGCCGCTGCGCAGACGCTCCGCGATCGCTTCGCCTTCGGCTTTGGTGCCTGCCCAGACGCTCGCGTTCAATCCGTACTCGGTGTCGTTCGCCTTAGCGATCGCTTCCTCGACGTCGGCGACCGGGTAGATCGACACCAACGGACCGAAGGTCTCCGTGCGGGCGCACAGCATTTCGTCCGTGACATCGGCGAGGACCGTCGGCTCGTAGAACAACGGTCCGATGTCGGGACGCTTGTTGCCGCCCGCGACGACCTTCGCTCCCTTCACGAGGGCATCGTCGACGTGACCGGAGACGGCTTTGACCTGCCCCTCCGAGATCAGACTGCCCATGTCGGCGGAGAAGTCGTAATCGGTTGCCAGCTTCATCGCCGACACCTGCGCGCCGAACTTGGTGGTGAACTCGGCAGCGACCGACTGATCGACGTAGATCCGCTCGACAGAGATACAGAGTTGGCCCGCGTTGGAGAAGCACGCACGCGTCGCAGCCTTGGCGACCTCGTCGAGCTTGGCGTCCTTGGTCACGATCATCGGATTCTTGCCGCCAAGTTCGGCGGAGAACCCGATCAGCCGACGGCCTGCCTGCTCTGCGAGCAATCTGCCAGTCGCGGTCGAACCGGTGAACATCAGGTAGTCGCAGTTCTCGACGATGGCAGTCCCGACGACCGACCCCGGACCCGGCACGACGGCGAAGACGTCACGTGGCACGCCCGCCTCGTACAGCAGTTCGGCGTTGACGAGGGTGCAGTACGGCGTCTGGCTGTCGGGCTTGACCACCACGGCATTGCCTGCGAGCAGCGCGGGAATCGAGTCCGAGATCGACAGCGCCATCGGATAGTTCCACGGCGAGATGACCCCGACGACGCCTTTCGGCCGGTGGTGCACGACCGTCTTGGTCAGCCCGGGCAGCAGCCCCTGAACGCGCTTGGGCGCCAGCAGTTTTGCTGCATTGCGCGCGTAGTAGCGCGCATTGAGCATCATGTCGACGATCTCTTCTTGCGCTGCCGACCGTGCCTTGCCGGTCTCGGCCTGCGCAATGTCCATCAACTCGTCGCGATTGGCCTTCACCAGGTCGCGGAAGCGTTCGATGATCGCGGCGCGTTCCTTCACGGGCACCTGAGCCCATTCGACCTGTGCGGCCCGAGCTTTCGCGAAGGCGGCGGTCACGTCGGCCGCGGTACCGATCGGAATCGTCGCGATCGGTTTACCGGTGAACACCTCTTCGACCGCAAGGACTTCCCGCGACTCCATGTCGTCGATGGCGGCAAGTTGGCGTAGACGCTCGAACGTCGCCGATGACGGAGCAGGCATGAGGCACCTCGAAAGTGAGTGGTTATGCGATTCACACCAAAGCTACTCCGCGGCCGCTCGCGCGACAGCGTCGATCCCCTTCGTGATGTCGGCCTCGGTCGATGCTGCATATCCGAGAACCAACCCGGGTGGACCGGGGCACTGCCTGTGCCAGGACAGCGGGTGCAGCTTGACACCGGCTTGCAAGCACTGTGCGGCAACCGTGGTGTCGTCGAGGCCGTCGGGTAGCAGGATCGTCAGATGCAGCCCGGCCGCGGCGCCGACTATGACGGCGTGCGGGATTCGTTCCTGTACGGCGCCGATCATGACGTCGCGCCGACGACGGTGCCGCGACCGCATCGTTCTCAGGTGCCGTTCGAGATCACCCGTGTTCATCAGGTGGGCCAGGCTCAGTTGCGGCACGGTGGCATTTCCGAGATCGGTGTCCCTTTTCAGGTCGACAATCGCTGCTGTCATCGATCTCGGCGCGATGATCCACCCGATTCGCAATGCGGGAGCAAGGATCTTGGACACGCTGCCCATGTAGTAGACCGACTCCGGTTCGTCGGCAGCGAGGGCGGGTACCGGGCGGCGGTCGTAGCGATGTTCGGCGTCGTAGTCGTCTTCGATCACGAGGTTGCCGTTGCGGGCCCACTCGAGCAGTTCGACGCGTCGCTGTCCGGTCAGCACCACTCCGGTCGGGAATTGGTGTGCGGGAGTGACCATTACCGCAGCTGCACCGTGGCGCTGGAGTGCATCGACATCGAGACCGTCCTCGTCGACGGGGATCGCCGGGGTACGGATTCCCCACGCGTTGAGTTGTTGGCGCGCGCCGAGCGATCCTGGATCTTCCACCGCTACTGTGTCGGCACCGTTGGCCTTCAGCAGGTGCGCAAGCAGGCTCAACGCTTGCGCAACGCCGGCAACGACGATCACGTCGTCCGGCAGACACGTGATTCCTCGGGTTCGGGCCACCCAGCGACTGATCGCCGTGCGGAGCGGCAGCGCTCCCTGGGCCTGCCCGTAGGCGAGATCCGTCAACTGCGCCGTCGACAACACTGTGCGTTCGGCACGCAGCCACGCGGCGCGGGGAAAGCTGCGTACATCCGGCACGCCGGGGCTCAGATCGATGCGACATGGTGCGGCCCTGAGTGTTTCGAAGTCGGCTGTCGATCCGAAAGGATCGGGTGTCGGAATCCGAGCAGCGTTCTTCGGAGTCGGCCGCACCGCACTCGGCCCGCCACACACGACTGTCCCGCCACGCCCAAGCGCGGCAACAAGACCCGCGTCCGCGAGGCGGGTGTAGGCATCAGTGATGATCCCGCGGGATACCCCGAGCTCGGTGGCAAGTACCCGACTCGGTGGCAGTCGCTCCCCTGCGGCGAGGTGTCCGGTATTCACCGCTTCGCGGATCTGCTCGGCGAGCCAGCCCGCCTTGTCTCCAACTTGCGCGGCGAGGGTGGCCGAGTCGAGCGACAGGAAGCTGCTCCCACCCTTTATGGACCTGTCGTTGCGCACATCTTTGGCCCTGTCCACTGGTCCATGATTCTACGAAACTCGAAACATGACCATGGAATTCTGGATTACCGCCATCGTGGTGACGGCGACGCCAGGCACAGGATCACTGTTCACCGTCGCTGCCGGCGTTGCTCGTGGTGCGCGAGCCAGTGTCGTGGCAGCTGTCGGATGCACCCTCGGCATCGTCCCTCACCTTGTGCTTGCCGCTTCCGGTGCAGCGCTGGTGGTGTCGACGAGTGCAGTCGCGTTCGAGGTGCTCAAATGGGGCGGCGTCGTCTATCTGCTCTACATGGCTGTGTCCATGCTGCGAAACTCCGGCGCATTGTCGGCCGGCGACGACGCGCCGCCGTCGTCCGCGCTACGGACGATCGGCACCGCGATCCTGATCAACCTTCTCAACCCCAAACTCACTCTGTTCTTCCTTGCGCTCCTGCCGCAGTTCCTCGACCCGGGTAGTTCGGGGGCGTTCGTCGCAACCCTCACGTTCGGCGCGGCATTTATGGCTGTCACATTCGCGATATTCGTCGGGTACGGGTTGACGGCGGCAGCGGTGCGGCAGCACATCACCTCGCGTCCGCGTATCCTGCTGTCGGTCCAGCGTCTTTTCGCGTTGTCCTTCCTCGGCCTCGCCGCCCGATTGGCCTTCGCGACGGTATGACCGCTGCGCTGTTCTAGGGTTGGTTCATGAGCGAGCCAGTAGCCACAGCTGACCTAGCCGACGAAATCGGTCCCGACATTCGCAGTTGCGACACGCAGTTCATCCAATTCGGCGCCCGCGCAGCATTTTCCGGGCCGATCACCACGATCAAATGCTTCCAGGACAACCTGCTCGTCAAGCAGACCCTCAGCGAACCTGGCAACGGCGGAGTGCTCGTCGTCGACGGCGACGCGAGCGTCCACACGGCGTTGGTCGGCGACATCATCGCCGGTCGCGGGGTCGACAACGGGTGGGCTGGAGTGATCGTCAACGGCGCGGTGCGCGACTCGGCGATCCTGCGCACCCTCGACATCGGAATCAAAGCGCTCGGGACGAATCCGCGTAAAAGCACGCAGACCGGAGCAGGTCACAAGGACGTCGCGCTCGAGTTCGGCGGCGTCACGTTCATTCCTGGCGAGACCGTCTACAGCGACGACGACGGGGTAGTCGTCCGCGCCTCCTCGTAACTGGCGAAAACACCGCAAATCGGTCAGCCGAATCAGGTACCGAGAGGCCTCCGCAGGATCTACGATTCCTCGATCGTCGTGACATTTCGTCGCGGGCCTGCATCGATCGAGCGGAAGTCCCATGGCAACTCAGCGAACCTGTTCGGGGTCCTTGTCATACCGCCGCAAGGTGCTGATCGTCGGCGCCGTGCTCGGTCTCGCCGTCACAGGGTGCTCCGCGTCGAGCGAATCGTCCGACTCGTCGTCGAGCACGGATCCGCTCCCCCAGGCAACTCCACCGACACTCACCTGGGGTCCGTGCGCGGACGGCAGCGCGGGCGCGGCCGACGTGTCGGCGTTTCGCTGCTCGTCGGCCGCTGTTCCGCTCGACTACGCCGATCCGACGGCAAAGTCGTTGCAGCTTGCGGCGATTCAGCATCCCGCGACCGATCCGGCCAACCGAGTCGGGACCTTGTTCTTCAATCCAGGCGGCCCCGGCGGAGAAGGCACGGTGCAGTTTCCGCAGTGGATCGGCGCGTTTCCGGAGGAGCTGAAGGCTCGGTTCGACATCGTCAGCTGGGATCCCCGCGGGATCGGGGCGAGTACAGCGGTCCAGTGCTTCGATTCCGAAGACGCCGAGGGCGAACTGCTCGGATCTGTCGACGCATTTCCTGCCGATGCTGCCGATCAGAAGGCGTTCATCGACGTCTACTCCCAGGTCGGTAAAAAATGCGCGGATCGTGCAGGTGAACTGCTCGAGTACGTGTCGACCGCAGACACCGCGCGAGACTTGGACCTGCTCAGGCAGGCTGTCGGGGACGACAAGACGACGTACTGGGGTGTCTCGTACGGAACGTTCCTCGGGGCAACGTACGCGAACCTGTTTCCCGATCACGTACGCGCGTTGGTGCTCGATGGCAACATCGATCCGCTGGCCTGGACGGCGAACGGGGACTCGGCACCCGACAAAAGCATCAACCTAAGAATCGGTAGCGCCGCAGCCGCAAACGAGTCCGTCGAGGCGTTCCTGAAGTACTGCGGCGAGACCAGCACCGAACTCTGCGAATTTTCTGCGGGATCTGCCGAGGCGACCGCCGCCAAATGGACGACGCTGCTCGAACGGCTCCGCGCGCAGCCCGTGACGATCGGCACCGGTGACGCCGAGCAATCGATCACGTATCCGAGCCTCGTGTCGCAGATCGACAACGCGATGGACCTCGCGTTCACCGCTGGCGGGATAACCGGTTGGCCGGCGGCGGCCGCATCGCTACAGAAGCTGTGGATCGCATCGGAGCAGCCGGCAGCGCCTGCTCCCCCGCCCGCGCCTGCACCTGCTCCGGCTGATCAGAGTTACACAGGTCCCGAACAATCCTGGGCCGTCATGTGCGGCGATGCGCCGTCCCCGCCGGCGAGCGCGTGGCCCGGGCTCGCGGATGACGCCGCGAAAGTCGCGTCGGACTCGGGTGCGAATCTGGTCTGGAGTGACGTGGTGTGCGCCGGGTGGACCACGCGGGCAAAGCTGCCCTACGCCGGACCCTGGGACGCAAAGACCGAGCCGACCATCTTGGTAGTCAACAACACTCACGATCCGTCGACGCCGTACGCGAACGGCGAGGCCATGGTGAAACGACTCGACAACGCACAGCTGTTGAAGGTCGAGGGCTACGGCCACACCGCCCTGTTGAATCCGAGCGCCTGCGCATACACCGCGATCACGAAGTACCTGCTTGACGGCACCACGCTGCCGGCGAAGGACGCCGTCTGCGCACAGGATCGCAAGCCCTTCGAGAAGTAGGCGGCTACGCCGCTCGTGAGTCCTTTCGGAGGTTCCGCCCTCCGAAAGTGCTCACGAGGGCCGGGGGCCCATGACTCGCGCCGACGCAGCACCGATCGAGACCACGTCGCCCGTGTGCAGCTGCCGTCCGCGGCGGACCTCGATCTCGCCATTGACACTGACGAGACCGTCGGCGATCACGCCCTTCGCCTCGGCACCGCTGTCGATCAGATTGGCCAGTTTCAGGAACTGGCCGAGCCGGATCACCTCGTCGCGGATGGGGACGTCGTCTATCTGAAAATCTCGGCTCGGCATGACACCTATCTTGAACGCTCAACGGGACTAACGTGTGATCAACATTGACACGTGAAGGGTCGAAGCAAGTGACGAGCAAGGTGGAAGATCCCGCGATCGCGGCCGAGCAGCCCGCATCGACACCCGCGGTTCCTCATCGGATCCGCAAGCACGGCAAGCTATCCGAACTGCCGCACATCGCCGGGCTGATCGTCGGAATCTTCGCCGTGCTGTGCTTCTTCTGGAGCATCTCGCCGGTCCTACGCCATGTGACGCAGACACCGCGCGAATACGTGGACGCGTACTACTTCGATGCGCCCGATACCAGCCTTGCGTGGGCATTCGTAGTCGCCTTGCTCGCGGGTGCGCTCGCCAGTCGCAAGCGGATCGCGTGGTGGTTACTTATCGGGTACCTCACGTTGTTCACCATCGGCAATGTGTACGAGATCGTGCAGGACCGCGACGTCAACGCGATGGTCGCGATCGTCGTTCACGTCGCAGTGATCGGTCTGTTGATCGCGGGCAGATCCGAGTTCTACACCCGGGTGCGACGCGGTGCCGCCTGGAAGGCGCTCGGCGTTCTCGTCGCGGGGCTGACGGTCGGCACGCTGCTCGGGTGGGGTCTCGTCGAGCTGTTCCCCGGCACACTCGAGGGCTCGGAGAAGCCGCTCTGGGCGCTGAATCGCGTCACCGCACTCGTCGTCGTCGACAACGAGCAGTTCGACGGACACACACACGGCCTCGTCAACGTCCTGCTCGGATTTCTCGGCGCCCTTGCGCTGCTTGCTGCGGTCATCACGCTGTTCCGCTCCCAACGCTCCACCAACGCGCTCACCGGCAACGACGAATCCGCGATCCGCGGCCTGCTGGACCGGTCCGACGTCGAGGATTCGCTCGGCTACTTCGCCACCCGCCGCGACAAGGCGGTCATCTTCGCCCCGACCGGCAAGGCCGCGGTCACCTACCGCGTCGAACTCGGTGTCTGCCTCGCCAGCGGTGACCCGATAGGACCGAAGGAAGCCTGGCCGCACGCGATCGACGCCTGGCTCGAACTCGCCGAACACTATGGCTGGGCACCTGCGGTGATGGGCGCGAGCGAACTGGGAGCGACGGCCTACAAACGCGCCGGTCTGTCGGTGTTGCAACTCGGCGACGAGGCCATCCTCTACACCCGGCAGTTCAACCTCAACGGCAGCGAGATGAAGCCGGTCCGCCAAGCCGTCAACCGACTGCGGAAGCAGAACCTGTCGGTCCGGATCCGACGTCATCGCGACATTCCGCAGGCCGAGATGGCCGAAGTGATTCGACGTGCCGATTCGTGGCGCGGCACCGAAACCGAGCGCGGCTTCTCGATGGCGCTCGACCGCCTCGGTGACAGCCTCGACGGTGACTGCCTGCTCGTCGAATGCGTCGACCCCGACGACCGCGTGTGGGCGATGCTTTCGCTGGTGCCGTGGGGTCGGTCCGGGGTGTCGCTCGACCTGATGCGCCGAGACCCGCAAGGGCCCAACGGCGTCATGGAGTTGCTTGTCGCCGAGCTTGCACTGAACTCCGACAAGATCGGCATCACGAGGGTGTCGTTGAACTTCGCCGTGTTCAGGTCGGTGTTCGAGGAGGGTGGCCGCATCGGTGCCGGGCCGATTCTGCGGCTGTGGCGTGGCATCCTGCTGTTCTTCTCGCGCTGGTGGCAGCTGGAAGCCCTGTACCGCTCGAACGTGAAGTACCAACCCGAGTGGGAACCCCGCTATCTCTGCTTCGAAGACAACAGGGAACTCCCCCGCGTCGGCATCGCGTCGGCCATCGCGGAAGGTTTCATCCCGAGGTTCGGTCGGGACTCGGCAACGAAACACACCGGAACCCACGAAGCGGTACCGCAGGCACTCGCGACCAGCGGACTGCTGCACTCCGACGGCAGTGCACCCGACATACCAGAGCTCGCCGCCGAGACCGGACCCCGTCGACCCGATCAGGTCCGCGTCCGGATGGCCAAGCTCGCCAAGCTCAGCGATGCAGGCGTCGATGCCTATCCCGTCGCCTACCCGCCGACCCATACGGTCGCCAAAGCTCGCACCTCACCGCCGGGGACGAAGGTCCGTCTTGCCGGGCGGTTGCTGCGGATCCGCGACTACGGCGGCGTCACGTTCGCGGTGCTGCGCGACTGGACCGACGATATTCAGCTCCTCATCGATCGAGACACCGTCGGCGCCGAGAAGCTCGAGGAGTTCGCGTCGTTCTTCGATCTCGGTGACCTGATCGAAGTGAGCGGAACGATCGGGACGAGCCGCAAGGGTGAGCTGTCGCTGCTTGCGACCGAGTGGCGGATGACCGGCAAGTGCCTGCATCCGCTGCCCGACAAGTGGAAAGGCTTGTCCGACCCCGAAGCTCGGGTCCGGCAGCGGTATGTGGACATGGCGATCAATCGTGATGCCCGCAAGCTGATCGTGGCTCGTAGTGCCGTCGTGAAGTCGTTGCGCGATTCGTTCGCCGCACTCGGCTACATGGAGGTCGAGACGCCGATCCTGCAGCAGGTCCACGGTGGTGCCAATGCGGCGCCGTTCCAAACGCACATCAACGCCTACAACCTCGACCTGTACCTACGGATCGCGCCGGAGCTGTACCTCAAGCGTCTGTGCGTCGCGGGTATGGAGAAGGTGTTCGAGATCGGGCGCGTGTTCCGCAACGAAGGCGTCGACTTCAAGCACAATCCGGAGTTCACGATCCTCGAGGCGTACGAGGCGCACAGCGACTACGAACGGATGATGGTGCTGTGCCGCGAACTGATTCAGGCTGCGGCAGTCGCAGCGCACGGTCGGCAGATCATTCTGCGGCCGGGTCCGGACGGCGGGGTCGTCGAGGTCGACATCTCGGGTGAGTGGCCGGTCAAGACGATGCATGGCGCTGTCGCAGAGAAGCTCGGCGTCGAGGTCACACCCGAAACGTCACTCGACGAGTTGCGACGGTTGTGCGACGAGAACGAGATTCCGTACCAGACGGGTTGGGACGCCGGTGCGGTCGCGCAGGAGATGTACGAGCATCTGGTCGAGGACCACACCGAGTTCCCGACGTTCTACACCAACTTCCCGACCTCGATGTCGCCGCTGACCAGGCCACATCCGACGATTCCCAAGGTCGCGGCGAAGTGGGACCTGGTGGCGTGGGGCATCGAACTCGGTACCGCCTACAGCGAGTTGACCGATCCTGTCGATCAGCGGCAGCGGCTCACCGAGCAGTCGATGCTCGCTGCCGGCGGTGACGAAGAAGCGATGGAACTCGACGAGGACTTCCTGCAGGCGCTCGAACATGCGATGCCACCGACGGGCGGGTTGGGCATGGGCGTCGACCGTGTGGTCATGCTCATCACGGGCGGCAGCATCAGGGAGACGCTGGCCTTCCCGCTGGCAAAGCCTCGAGGGGCCTAGGCAGCTTCGCCGCTCGTGAGACATCCCTAGGCTTTAAGAGTCAAGCGGCGAGTGTTTTCGGCGTTGTT
>NZ_JBIMSN010000161.1:0-20204 GCF_043944905.1 Antrihabitans spumae | reverse complement strand
AAGATCGAAAACCCAATCCGAAACAGATCAAGCCGGCACGTCAGCCCGGAGAAAGATCTGGGCTAGTGACCGATCGAGTGGGGGTTGGTCAATTCGCCGGTTCTGGTTAATAACCACCGTATTGCGACTGTCGCTACTTGAAAACGTTGGCAGACTCCCGTCGTGTGCGCGCAGATGAATCGCTCATCTGGAGGCCGTCGGTGGCGAGCCCATGCCGATCGCCGATGCCTGGTGGTGTTCGGTAGTGCTGGGGACCGGCGCCATGGTCTACCTCGCTGATGTGGCTTGAAAAGCCATGCTGCCAAGATGTTCGCCCTGAATAAAGGTGGCGCTCTGCGTCGTTGGATATTCGACTGATTGCGATTGTGCCCGCAAAAGCGTTCCGGTACAAACGAACTCAACCGAGGCTATGGCGAAACTCGATCATTGGACCGGAGGCAACAGGGGGACTCGCCGAGCTCGTAGTAGTTGGCGTCAAGGGGGGATGCAAATGAATATTCAATCGGGGAACGATACTTCCTCTGAATCTGTAGTGCAGCAATGGATCCGCGACGGTGCCAAGGCGCCTGCGGTAAGTGTCCCTGTCGCGTCGCTATTACCGGCAGACTCCCCACGCATCAACGGATGCAAGGTGTCTCATGCCAAGGTACTGGCCGCCTGCGATGAGTTGTTGCCTCCAATTGTGGTCCACAGGGACACAATGAGGGTTGTCGATGGAATGCACCGGCTCAAAGCGGCATTGCTGAAGAACGCGGACACCATCGAAGTCCAGTTCTTCGACGGAAGTGTTTTCGAGGCATTCGTCTTGGCTGTCCGAGTAAATATGCAACACGGACTACCGTTGTCTACGTCAGATCGAAAAGCGGCTGCAGCGCGCATAATCGAGTCGCATCCGTATTGGTCTGATCGCCTGATTGGCGCCACAACAGGGCTGTCTCACAAGACAGTCGCGGTGGTTCGGCGACGTGCAAGTGGGGAGGACTCCCAGTTGAACGGGCGGCTGGGATTGGACGGTAAGGTCCATCCGCTCACCAACTCGGATGGACGACTCATAGCCGCAGAACTCCTACAGGGCGTCGGTAAAGATGCTTCGTTGCGGAAGATCGCGAGCGCCGCTGGAATATCGCCAGGAACGGTCCGCGACGTTCGAGAACGAATCAAGCGAGGCGACAATCCGGTTCCGGTTCGCACCAGCCGTAGTGCTGCCAGCCGCCGCCCGACGCTTGCGCCCGGTAGCAAAAAGGCTATGAGCGAAGATGCTGGGACACAGGGATTGACAAGCGATTACATCGCCACATCCAGCCGGGTAAACCACACCGCAGCCTTAAGTCGGCTACGCGGGGATCCTGCTCTGCGCTTCAACGAGAAGGGGCGAGCCCTGATCCGTTTGCTTACAACATCATTGACCGCAGCTGCCGAGTGTCGAACGTTAGTCGGCGACGTTCCAACCCATTGTCTAGGCACGGTTGTCGAGCTGGCCGAGGCGAATGCACGCCTCTGGCATGAGTTCGGACGGCAGATCCTGCAGCTGTCCGAAGAGCGGGATGAGGGTCAGATCGCACAAGCCTGAAGTTCGATGCCGATCTCGCCGGACTTCACCACCACTGCCCGACTCGACTCGGCTAAGGACATTCGGCTATGACATTCGACGAACTACCATCGCTTTCCCGCTTCAGCCCCTCCGCACTCGACATGGACCTTGGGAATCTGAGGACCAACGCCCCTGTTTCCCGTATCACTACCCGTGACGGCAGCGAAGCCTGGCTGGTCACACGGTACGACGACGTCAAGTTCGTCCTCGCTGATCCGCGATTCAGCGTATCGCTTATCCCGCTTGAGGATCGGGCCGGCCAGGGCCCCGAGCGGTCGCTGTTCCAGGACCCACCTGGCCATACACGCTTACGCCGACTCGTCGCGAAAGCCTTCGCCGAATCCAGAGTCGAGGCGATGCGGACGCGCGCCGAACAGGTTGCCGCGCAACTGGTTGAGGCGATGGCATCGAGTGTCCGTCCACGGGACATCGTCGAAGCAATCGCCTTTCCCTTGCCGATAACCATGATCTGCGACATCCTCGGAATACCAGAACCCGACCGCCAGGGTTTCCGGAGCCGATCCGATGTCCTGCTCGCAGGTACCGGCTCGGACCAACGCGAGGCCTTCACTGCGTGGATGGACCTCAACCGTTACGTTGCCCAGCTGATCGACATCAAGCGTAACGATCACGGAGAAGACCTGATCAGCATATGCATCGAGGCGCAACGGCACGGCGAAGACTTGAGCGATGAAGAGATGGTTACGATGATCGTCGGCTTACCCATCGCAGGTTATGTATCGACGGCCAACGCGATCGCAATCGCGACCATCGAGATCGTTGGGCGCGGCCAACTTGTGAGGCTCCGCGACAAGGGTGCGCGGCATCGCGCGGTCGAGGAGGTACTGCGCTACCAGTCCGGAATCAACGCGGAGTCCATGCCCCGAATGGCGATCGAGGACGTCAACATCGCGGGCACCCTTGTCAGAGCTGGTGACGTCGTCGTCGCGCCGCTGTGTTCAGCCAATCGCGACGAGACTGTATTCGACGACCCGGACAGGTTCGACCTCACGCGACATCGAAACCCACACGTAGCTTTCGGGCACGGGATTCACCGCTGCTTAGGTAAAGCCCTGGCTCGGATCGAGCTGGAAGTCGTCCTGTCGGAACTCGCGCTTCGCCTTCCGTCGCTACGATTGGTAAACCAGTCAGCGACCAGGCCGACGAAACTTAACCTGTTCGGCGACAACGTCCCATGCGAGGTCATGGTCGAGTGGTGACCCCTCAAGAGCAACCCCGTTGGATGCTCAGGGACGCATCACTGGCAAGTGAGCAGGTCCGCGCACCATCATGTCGTGTTTCCACTGGATCTGCCCCGCTGAGTTCAGCCGTAGGTCAGCGGCTTTGGCTGCTAGCACGTTGAGCGCCGCCGACATTTCGACCCGAGCCAACGGCGCACCCAAGCAAAAGTGAGGCCCGTTGCCGAAGCCAAGATGTGGATTCGGTCGGCGCCGCAAATCGAGCGAATGCCCGTTGCTGAAGTATTCTGGGTCGCGGTTGGCGATCACGCCTGCTGGTACGACGGCGTCGCCAGCGCGCAGCCGGACAGGGCCGATGGTGAGATCATCGCGGAGGTACCGCGGTGAGGAGCCGTTAGATTGCAGCGGAACGTATCGCATGAGCTCTTCCACTGCGGTTGTCACGAGCCCTGGTTCATTGACTAGCTGTTCAAAGTGTCGGCGGTCGTGCAACAGCAGATACAGGAAGTTTGGGAGCTGTGTCGCTGTGGTCTCGTAGCCAGCGACCAGTACCGCCATCGTAAGCATTACGATGTCGTTATCACTGATCTCGTCGTCGCGATCTGCGGCGATAGACATTCGGGAAATCAAATCATCGCGGGGATCTCGACGCCGCTCGGAGATCAGGCCAGCAATGTAGTCCCACATCTGCCCGGTTGCTTCCCAGCGTTCGTCTTCGGTCACTGCGCCGGTCGCCAACCCTGATTCAGCCCACTGACGGAAACGTATATGGTCCTCGAACGGGACACCGAGAAGCTCGCACACCATTCTCAGTGTGAACGGTAGCGCGAAGCCTTCGACGAAGTCGCAATCATCTGAGTCGAACAATGAATCCAGCAATTCTGCCGCGACGCATTCAGCAGTCCTCCGGAGGCGTTCCATGTTCCTCGCCCCGAAGGCGTTTCCCGCGACGGCCCGCAACCTCGTGTGCTGCGGCGGATCCATCGCAACGATCCCGCCACTGAAATACGTTGGGGTGACCCGCGGTGTGTCTCTGCGAAGTGTCTCGGCCCGGGAAAACCGTGGGTCGGTTAACGCTAGCTTTACGTCGTCGTAACGAGTGAGGAGCCATGCCCGTTCGCCGAAGGGCATCTCGATTCGGGCGACAGGTTCGTGTTCCTGCAGGTGAAGGTACTCCGGTTCCAAATTCAGGCCCGATTGCCGCGGGAAGGGAAACTGATAGACGACGCCCATGTGCATCCTTTCGTGCGTTGTTCGAGTCGAAGAGTGGTCGCCCGATCCGGCTTGCTGCTAACCGCGGTACAGGCGATTCGAGATAACCTCGGCGCTTGCGGCCTGCTCGGGAACCATCATCGGCCCGCGGGGCCTCATCTTCTCGCCGGCGCTGACCGGCCGAAGTTCAGTGCTGGACAGCACGTTCGTCACGATCGCGCGCATTTCGACGATCGCGAGGCTGGAGCCGATGCATCGGTGTCTGCCACCACCAAAGGGCAGAAACCGACCTCGATCGGGCGGATTCTCCAGGAAACGTTCGGGGCGAAATACGTCGGGGTCGGGGTAGGAATCTTCAGATGAATGCAACGTCGCCAACGACAGCGCGAACATCGTACCGGCGTCGAACCGGTATCCGCCAACGAGGTGCGGTTCCTGGAGAATCCGACCTACATCCATCGTCGGCGGACGAATGCGTAGCGTCTCGGAGATAGTCGCATCGAGGTATGTGGTGTCATCATTTGCGAGTTCACTATTCAAGCGGCGCAGGACATCAGGATGCTGCAGTACGCGTTCGAAGAACCATGAAGTGGCCACCGAAGTCGTTTCGTGCCCAACGGCCAGCAGTGTGATCGCGTTGTCTCTGATCTCCGCGTCGGACAGTGCGAGACCGTCTGCGCTGTCCTGCAATAGTAGTGAAAGCGCATCGGATCCTTGATAGTCGAGCGAACGGCGCCTCTGGCGGATCTCGGCATACAGAATCTCGTCCAGTTCGTTTCGTATCCGTACAAAGCCAGCCCACGGTCCGACCCCGAAGAACGAGCGTCGTAGGACGGGGAACAGGATCAGCAATGGATTCATCGACAAGAGCTGCGGCACAAGTCGCCGTAACCGATTGAGACGCGCCGGCTCACGGACACCGAACACAGCCTGGATCATCACCTCCATGGATATCGCTTGAATTCGAGGCAGCAGCGTTACGGTAGATCCGGGCCGCCACCGACTAACCTCGGCATCGATGATCGAACGGATCACATCCAGATAATTTTCCACGTTGGGGCCGTGAAAAATGGGTGTGAGATTTCGCCGCAATCGTTTGTGATCCTCGCCGTCGAGCATCAATAACGAGCGCGGTCCGACAACGAACTCGATCGCCCTATTGGCCTCGCCCGTGGCGAATTTCGGTGCATCAATTGTGAGGATGCGTCTGATTGCGTCCGGGTCACTGACGTAGACAACCTCACCGAACGGATACATGTTGGCAGAGAAGATCGGGCCATATCTTGTGCGTGCACGTTGTGCATATAGCCACGGATCCTTGGCCCATAGTGCGGTTTGTAATATCCCGGGAAGTCGTGATCCAGGAGGGCGAACCCGTTGTATCGTGTCGGACTGTTTCATTATTCAGCCGTCTGTGACGTCATGCGGAGCCAACGCCCAAGTGCGCGCAAAGCGAACGTGTGGGCGATGAGATCGTCTGTGTAACAGAGATCGTCGAAGTACAGGCCGACATTGCTCGGTGTCCATGTACCGACGTCGTCCTGCTGAGCGATCAACCACTCGACGCCACGTACTATCGCGGTGCCGTGGGGGTTCTCTCCCCATTTGAGGAGTGCAAACACTGCCCACGCAGTTTCTTCGACGGTCGGATGGGCCGGAGGGAGCACAGTGCGGGCGGGCCAGCCCCCTGCCGAGGATTGATTGCGTAACAGCCAATTTCGAGCCGCAAGGGCAGGTTCTGTATTGCTGAGTTTTAATGTTGCGTAGGTCTCCAAGAGCCGAGATGTGCCATGGACGCTGTCGCGAAACCACACAGAGTCGATTGATCCGTCGGACTTCTGGTGTCGTTTGAGATAGCCGAGAGCGCGAGCTATTGCAGAGCCTGGACCAGTGGGTTCGCCGAATCGATGCAGCGTCATCACGACATGGCAAGTGACACCAGCGCATGGCCGGTCATTCATGATCGCGGAATTGCGTACCCATTCAGACCACGACCCGTCACGGTTCTGGCGGGATCGAAGCCAGTGCAGGGCGAGCTGCGCTGACGGATGACCGCGCGATAGGTCGAAATCGGCAAGCACACCCAGAACTACGGCGGTGTCCTCTGTTTCGGGCCATCCTGACGGCAATGCCCAGGACCAGCCGCCAGCTTTGATATCGAAAGCTCCGAATGGCTTATTCCACTGAGCGCGAAGCAGCCAGTCCCTCGATTGTGAAGATGCTTCGTCGGTACGAAGATCTACCATCTCGGCGAGCGCCATGATCGAGTAGGCAGTAACTGATATCTCAAGGTCGCGATCGATTGCCCACGAGCCGTCGTGACGCTGTGTTTCCAACAGGTACTGCAGTGATGCCAGCTGGAGATCCTCACCGACGTCTACGCTGTTTAGCGCCAAATAAACGAAGCCCGCGATCATCGGGCACTCTTCGATCCCACCATTGGTTCCGGAGATCGTGCGGAGCCAGTTGAGCGCGCGTGGCTCAGCGATTTTCCCTAGTAGGCGTCGAAACGGGTTTCGGGGAAGTGTCCGGTGTTGCATGATTCCGAGCGCGAGAATGACGGGTAATGCAATGGAAACTTTGTTGCGAAGCAAGGCTGGCAAAAGCATGATCTCGACAGGTTGATCCGGTTGGGGTTCATCGCGCAGACCGACTATCGACCAAATGATCGGCGCGGCAGCCGGCCACGTTTTGGGAGTCTCGCCACGCAGGCCGGGGATGACATTCCATCCGTCGGACGCCTCGATGAACTGCCATGCCCTCTTGATGTGATCCGCGGATTGCTCTGCGTCTAGTTTGTGTAGTGCCGCAATCGCGAATGCAGTCATACCGGGACTACTGGGCGGAACCGAGTCGGCCATGCTCCAGCCGCCGTCGGCACGTTGGTTCTCTCTGAGCCATTTCACGGACCTGAGGATTCGGTCGTGGTGCAGTACAGGATCGGCTTGTGCGACAGAGAGCGCTCCGAGCGCAGTCGACACAGTCGAGGAAGAAAGTCGATCGACCCACGACCCATTTTCCCGCCGACGGTCCATAAGGTAGTCCTTGGCTTGCGAAGCACACTTCTCGACGCGGCGGTCCAGCTCGATTGACATACGCTTCCCTTCCGGGCAAGTAATGGATCAGGTCGTCGCCGTAGTTCTAGTCAGCGCGTTCGTGCGAGAGCAAGGTCGGCCCAGCGCTCAAGGCGCTTCTTTCCTAGCGAGTTCGACAAAGGCACTAGAGCGATCTTGGAATCGGAGACCAGGCGCTCGGCTAGTGCGTAGGCCTCCTGAAGACTTCCGCACTCTTCAAACATGCTTCGCAGCCGCGCGCTCAGGGATGCCTCGTCCAACTCGCCAGCGAGGAATCGGGCATGCAGTTGGTCCATGTCCTCGCGTCGGTTCCGTCGTGCCAGAATCGCCGGCAGCGTCGGTCGGCCGTTGCGAGCATCGCTTGCGATCGGCTTTCCGATTGCGTCAGCGTGCTCGGAGTAAGGGAGGAGATCATCGATGATCTGAAATGCCTGTCCCAACTTTCGGCCGTAGCGCGCTAGTGCGTCAACTTCGGTCGATGAACCGCCACCCAGGATCGCACCTACAGCGCACGCGCTACTGAAGAAGGCGGCCGTCTTTAATGACACCATGCGGCGATAGGCATCCAGGTCGAAGGTTTGCGTTTGTGTCAGGCGGTCTTCGAGCGCTTGGCCTTCGCACATGTCGATGCCGGCTTTTGCGACCACTCCTAGCGCCCACACGACGCGATCACTCGCTGCGCCGCGCGCAGCGCAGTCAGACAGGCCAGCGAACATGTCGAATATCAACGCATCGCCGGCAACGATGGCGTTGCCGATGCCGAATGCCGCATGTACCGCCGGACGCCCCCGACGGACTTCGTCGCCGTCGATGATGTCGTCGTGAGCAAGGCTTGCGACATGGCCGGACTCCGCACCTACAGCCGCCGGCATGACTGTAGCCAAGTCGCCGCCAACCGCCCTTGTTGCTTCCAGTAATAGCAACGGACGCAACAACTTACCGTCTGGCTGAAGCGCGTACTGACAAACAACGTCGAGCGCGCTCTGCTCTGGACTCACCCAGCGGTCGACCAGGTACTTCTTGAGGTCTTGTGCAGCGTCGTTGTCGACGTAATCAGGTGCCGATTCGTCGGCGGCTGCGTCAATTTCCTCTGCGTAAGGTCGGTGGCCTGACATTTCTCCCCCTATGGCTACGGCATCGATCCCGACAAGCAACTCAACGTGCCCCGTCGAGAGCTGAGGCCGCCGAGTCGCTGGAGTTCGCTAGGAAGCGATGTGCGTGACAGGAACGTACGTCCTTGCCAAACTTCACGCAATCGTGAATTGCGCACTGGCGGAGGGCTGTTCGAACAAGCTTTCAGGGTTGTGTTCAATTGGCAGAAACGTGTTGGCCTTAACGCGAGGCAGTTCGAGACGGTATGGTTCCGAGTCGCGGCCCTCAGCACCACACAGATGAATTAGTCCGGATTCGTTAACGAATCGGAGACGTATCCGCGCGCCCGCGAAAGGATTGCGTCGAGTCGCGACCTGGACCGTGCTTCGCATTGGGATGCAGGAGGCAATTATGGTCGAACCGCGAATGTACCCGTCCATTGCGACACCGTTGTATCCCTTCGCGCGGGAGGGGTATCTCGATCCCGCGCCGGGTCTCATCTCGAGTCGAAACGCGAGTGGTATCAGCAGAGTTCAGTTGAGAGAGGGGGGGGAAGCCTGGCTCGTCACCTCCTACCGGAAGGTCCGTGAGTTATTGATGTCGCCGCTGTTGGGCACGCAGTATCCAGCAGCCGCACCGTCTACGGACGACGCCAGCATCGCTTTGGGTTTCATGTTCTTGAAGGACCCGCCGGAACACACCAGACTAAGACGCGCGGTGTCGCGTACCTTCACTCCGGCAAAGGTCGAGAGGATCCGTTCGCGTGCTACAGAAGTCGCGCAGACGTTGATCGAGAGAATGATCTCGACCGGTCCACCAGCAGAGCTGATGGCCGACTTCGCGTATCCGTTGCCAATTTCGATCATTTCGGAACTGCTCGGCATACCAGAAACGGACCGGGCGCGCTTTCGTAGTTGGGCGGACATTGTGTTGGGAGCCGTGACGCGCGATCCGACAGAAATCGGGCTGGTATATGGCGATCTTGAGCAGTTCGTCGTCGACCTTGTCGATGCGAAACCTGACGGAGATGATCTCGTGAGCAGTCTTGTGATGAATGAGGGAGGCGTCGACGCACTGACTCGGCGCGAGATCTACTCGATGAGTTTGGGCCTTCTGATGGCCGGTTACGTAACGACGTCCCAGGCAATCGCGGCGGGAGTAGTCCGGCTCGTGCGGCGATCCCGGCTGCTGGAACGTATTGCGCAAGGCGAGGTTGCGGTTCCTGCATTGGTGGAAGAGCTACTGCGTTGCCAGGACGAGGAGCGCGGAATACAGCGAATTGCGCAAACCGACTTCGATGTCGATGGAATCGCGATTGGCAAGGGCGACATCATCATTCTTTCTCGTGCCGGAGCCAATCGCGATTCCGAGATCTTCACACGCCCGGACGACTTCATGCCTGATCGGGCGAATCCGGGTGATCACCTCACATTCGGACATGGGCCACACCGCTGCCTCGGCGCCCAGCTCGCTCGCATGGAGCTTGAGGTCTCGATTGCCGCCATTGCGGCCAAAATGCCCCGCCTGCGGCTGGCGGTCGCTGAGTCGGCGATCGCCTGGCACTGCGACGGAATGGATGTGATTACTCAGGAATTGCCGGTTACATGGTGACCGGTTTCGTGCGGCGCCTGAAGTACATCACCCGCCCGGAACGGCAACACTTCGCAACGATCGCAAACCCCGAGCCCACAGTTCAAGGTCGAAAAAGGCTGAGAAAAAACGGCATTGAGGGTCGGACGTTGCGAGTCCGCGCCATTGCTCACCTGGAAATGTGTCGCCCTGACACCGTGTTCTACGCGGGGCTGGTAGGGATAAGCGGCGCAGTCACCGGAGGCGATGCGTCGCCGACTCAGCTCGGCCTTGCGTGGCTTGTGCCCACCCTCGCCTGGATCGCCTCCTTGTATGGCGGTGATTATTTCGACCGCGATCTCGACGCACTGACGAAACCGCATCGGCCGATTCCGTCTGGAAGAGTCGGAGCACGGACCGCACGGACGGTCATGATCCTGCTGATCCTTACGGGGTTCGCACTCACGGTCGCGGTGAACCTGCGTGCGCTTCTACTCGCCGGTGCAGCGGCTGTGCTGGGGATTGGCTATGCACGAGTGTTCAAGGGCCGAGGACTGTCCGGCAACATTATTCGCGGGGCACCAACTGCGTTAGCCTTTTTGTTCGGCGCGATGGTGGTACAGCCGTTTCCTGCGCCCGAACTCGCGATCATGGCTGCTGCATTGTGGATTCACGATTCCGGATCGAACCTGCTTGGCGCACTCGGAGATCGAGATGGCGACCGCAGCGGCGGATACGCCACCTATCCGGTAGCCCGTGGCGACGACGCGGCGCTGACCGCGCTGGTTCGATTCTTCATCGCCTGGGTGACGCTCGTCGCGCTTGCGTCGGTCGTAATAGACAGCTACCGCGTCCCGTGTTTCTACCTGACGCTATTGGTTGCCGTCATCTTGGGAGCCGTGTCGTTGGTCATGGTCGTACGTGCACCTAAGCCGGTGCCACGGATGGTCTGCCTGCGCGCTCACGAGTTGATCGTGATCGAACGCTTGCTGCTTCCTTCAGCAGCGATTGTTGCCGCCGATAGGTTCTTTCTCTTCACTTTCGTGGTAGCGCCGTCCATCGGTGCAACCGTTCTGGCAGCATTCGTCATGCGTCGCAGTTACCGGCTGCCCAGCCCCATGGCCGCCTGAACGGTGTGAGAACTCAGGTGCTCGATCAAGGCCTTTGGCCCCCGGCGCAGTCGCCCGGACCATGACTTTGCGCCAGCGACCCGGTAGCCCGGATCGAACGGCAACTGCGCCAAGCATCTCGCAGAACCGTGATGTGATCCGGCGGCGGTATGAGCCGGGCCCTGCCTGGGGCGCTGAACCATGGCGACAGGTTCCCCGCCACACCGGCCGGGGCCGTGGTCGACGAATGTGCACTACGGGTGAAAACCGTAGCTGCGCTTGTAATTCGGTGCAGTCTGTAGTTTGTCGATGTGCGGGGCTATCAAGGTGGCGTCGATATCGATCACCAGGGGCGCGCGTGCCAGCTACGGATCATGCGCTTGGGCACGGCCGATGGAGGTGCGCTGGGTTTCCTGAGTCAGCGGAGCAGTCTGAATTTCTTCCATGCCTGCTCGATGACATCGAGCAGGCATGTCCGAGATCATTCGCTCCGCAGAGACCGAGGAGCGCCGACCCGAGCTCTCTGCACCACTGTATAGTGAAGTGTATGCACAATGTAGCAACTTCCGTATCTAGTGCAGCCCTCCTCGCCAAGGTTTGGCAGCTCTCGCTGTTGCTGGTCTCCGACATGGACCGAGGGCTCGCGCAGCGCGGCATTACGAAGGCGCGTGCCAATGTGCTGACGACTCTGCAAGCCGCTGGCCAAGCGCCGATGCAATCGTTTCTCGCCGATCAGTTGGGTGTGACGAGGCGGAATGTGACAGGGCTCCTGGATTCGCTCGAACGCGATGGATTCGTGCGACGAATCCCTCATGAATCCGATCGCCGTGCCATGACTGTCCATCTCACCGCGACCGGTGAAGCGTTTGCTCAATCCATGATGCGCGAGGCCGGGGAAATGGCCGAACACCTGTTTGCCAGTATCGACGAACTCGACCGTGCCGCATTCGCACTGATGCTCGATACGACTATCGAGCGATTCGGTCAGCTTACGCATCATATGCCGAACGGAGCGTGTCGATGAGCATCCTGCGCCGTATCGGCTCCTGGCTGCCCCTTGGGGTTGTCTTTATGCAGGCACTGTTTGTGTGGTCGGGGCTGTTGTCACTACGCGACGGCGTAATTATCGGATTGATTCTTGAGATCATGCTCTGGTCTGTGCTCGTGATACGGGCAAAGCCGGCAATCAGGAAGTTCCGTCGCGACCGTGCCGATGGAGTCGGCGGCTGGGTCGCAGCTGAGAGGGCGCTATCAGAGGTGGTCCCTGCGCGCGTCGCCCGGTGGATACTGCTTGAGGTGCGTCTCTGGATGTCGCTCGTATGGTGGATCTTTCGCCGCGAATCGCGGAGGCAACGCCCCAAAACCTTCGCCTACCACGCCGGTCGCAGGCCGATCATCATCGCGCTCGTGGCTTTCATCGCGTTCGATGTGGTCGTACTACATCTGGTGCTAATGCTGATCTTTGGGAATCGCCCGTGGATATGGCTGCTGGCCGCCGTTGACGTGTACGGAGTCGTGTGGATCATCGGAATCTACGCGTCAATGGTAACGATTCCCCACCGCATTCTCCGCGACAGCATCGAGCTGAACAACGGATTCAGAGACCAGCTTGTCGTGCCTATGACTGCAGTCAAGGTCGTTGCTCAACGCGTGAAGGACGACAGCGGAATCAAGCAGATGGCCATTCAGAGGGACGGTTCGGCACTTTTCAGCAGCGGCCCAGCCAACGTCGCCATTGAACTGGACGACTCAGCAAGCGTCATACGCCGAGGGGAGCCATTGGCGCAGGTGCCAAAGACTCTCTACGTCACCGTCGACACTCCTGAGGAATTCGTACAGTCGATACGCACCGATAGAAACGTTCGCAGATGACGGTATACCGCGTTTGATGTGACCAAGCAGAAAGAAGTTTTCAGTTTACTGACCCCCTTCCGCGCGGTACATGTATGCGCTTCGTTGTAGCTGAAATTCTAATTGCTCACCTTCGCCGGATACGCTTGTGAAGAACACCTCGTGCCCATCGCATCAGTGAAGGGAAGCGCGATGAATCGCAGTCACATCGCAATCGTCAGTATCCCGGCGAGTGGCCATTGCATTCCTATCCAAGGAATTATTGCTGAGCTGACCAGCCGAGGCCACCGTGTGACGTTCGCTTCAGGTCAAGGTCATGTCGAGGTTCCGGAATCGCTGGGAGCTGAGACCATCACATATCGAACGACATTGTCGTCACGGCGGACATATAACTCTGATACGCAGGAAGAGCTGGAGCACATGCCGTTGCTCTTCCTGAAGGAGACAATGTTGGTGCTGCCGCAGTTGGAGTTGGCACTATCGGCTTCGCCGCCGGACCTCGTCATCTTCGATGTAATGGCTTGGGCCGGGTGGATGCTAGCCGAAAAGTGGAAAATTCCGTCCGTTCAGAGTTGGCCGGTGTTCGCCTCGAACACCGAATTTTCCCTGGAGGAGAGCTATACAGTATTCGATCTCAGACACCCAGCGATGATCGAATTCGACCTTACGTTGAAGAAGTTTCTACAGGATGAAGGCTTCGCGTACATGACGAACACGCAATTCTTCAATTACACTGCAGATCGTCACATTGTTCTATTTCCTCGTTCTTTTCAATTCGAAGGACACACGTTCGACGAAAGGTTCTTCTTCGTCGGCCCATGTGGCCTTTCTACAGTGCGCGGGAGCGTGCGGCGCCCTTCTCAGAAGAAGACATCGGTTCTGATCTCATTGGGAACCGCGTACAACGCTCGGCTCGACTTCTTCAAGAAATGCATTGCCGCATTCGACTCCACCGAATGGGATGTAACGATGACCGTTGGGCATCGGATCAGCGTCGAGGACCTCGGAGTTGTTCCGCGCAACTTCCGTGTCGAGCCTTACATCCCTCACTCAGACATACTGGAGGATGTCGATGTGTTCGTCTGCCAGGCGGGAATGGGCGCCATGATGGAGGCACTCCGGAGGAAGATTCCGCTTGTATTGCTTCCCCAGTCCCCAGAACAAGTAGCGACCGCACAGCGTGCTGTCCAACTGGACCTGGGTGTCCGGCTGGCCGACGACTGCACTGCAGACGATATCGTCGAGGCAGTCAGACGAGCATTGGCCGACGACGTGATCGATGCGAGCGTGGCGAACTTCAGCGCCGAGATCGAGAATGCAGGCGGAGCGAAACGGGCCGCAGACGTGATCGAGCGGTTCCTCGCCGAGACGCTGCCTATATCACCGCGTGACGCTCCGGTTCAGCGATCGGTGACCGATCGTGCCTGACTTTCACCGGCTCGGCGACATAGTACGCAGCGATCTCATGGTTCTCGATGTTGTCGATGAAACCCGTTGGTGCCTGGAAGATGTAGGTAGTTGGACAAGGCCGCGGTGGCGTCGGATCACCTGAGGCGAGATTGTCGAGGACCACTTCAATATCGTATGAAAGCGCAATCTCGATGCTGCGATAGCTGGGCTTGTCCGCGTTTTCCACCAGCGACCAGCCTGAAGGGATAGTTGACACCGACGGCGCGTATACCGGGCGCGACCATTCCTCGAACCGGTAGAGATCATCGACGAAGTCGCGCCATTGCACCGGAAAACGCGGTGCGGCAATGGTTGTCCACCACTCACCGAAGGAGGCTCTCAGTTCAGCAGAGGCGTATATGTCCCGCAGGGCGCGCGTGGCCGCATGGAAGTCAGCGATCGCCGGCAGCCCGTCGACCAACTGTGCTGCGGCCGGAGTGCTCGACGCGTCGAACCACGATCGCACGCTCTCTATCACCCCGGACTGGGTCATTCCCGCGATCATGCGCAGCGGCCGCCAGACGTGGCGGAAGAACTGGTGTTCGCTAAGGATGCGTGCCCACAGCATGAATCGCTGCATACGTAGATGCTCTGTCAGAGACGCACTCTTGTTGGCAAGAACGTACTCGAAATCGTCGGCGTCGCCTCGAACAGTGACGAACCCGTGCCGCTCCCTCTCCTGTGAGTAGGTCGTGTTCGGCAGAATCATCAACGGATAGATCGCGATGCGCGAGACCTTCTCGGCGAGGCGGTCGTACCCGCTCAGAAATGAGCTAACTGTCTCACCGGGTGCACCCCATATTAGCTCTGCGTAGCAATCGAGCCCTTCGTCGGAGAGCCAGTTGACCAGCGGCTCCCATTGGTTGACCTTCATGTTTCTCCGCTGCATCTCTGTCAGCGCGTCGTCAGCCAGAGTCTGAAGAGAAAGTGTGAACGAGCTCTTGAGTCCGTGCTCCTTGAGCATTGTCACGATGCGATGAAAGCGGGCCGATTTGTTCTTCGCCCAGCTTGTCTCTACGCCGCGCGGGTACCCGTAACGCCGAAACGTATCGATCAGATCTTCAACGAACGTCTCGTCTGACTCCAACATCCCGAAGTTGGCATCACAAAGACAAACGGTGGGAACCTGGTAGAAGCCGAACATGTCGAGTTCTTCTCTTAGCCGCTCGCGTGAGAATGCTCTGACTTTCTGACCGACTGCGCCACCCCAATAGCAGAAAGCACACCGATACGGACATCCTCGGTTGGTCTCCATCAGTGCAACGTCGTACCGGAATTCGCCTTTCGCGTTGACCATGGGTATGGCGCCGGAAAGAAAAGGTGAAGGTACGACATCGAGATCCGTTAAGCGCTCTTGCTCGCGGGTCGTCAGTATCTTCGAGCCGTTCCGAACCGACAGTCCGGGAATGGAAGATAGATCCGGAGCTCGGCCGCTGCGCAGAACCTCGGCAACGATGTTCCGGAACGTAATCTCTCCTTCGCCGTTAACAACTACATCAACATAGGAATGGAGGGTGAACACCCGTTCCGCTTGATTAGCGACATGGTTTCCACCAAAAACGACCAGGCCGTCGGGATTTAGCTGTTTGAATGTCTCGGCCAGTGCGCCGAACTGATAGATGTTCCACCCGAGTACGGAAAACCCAATTACATCGGGAAGATTTTCGCTGAAGATCGCACGTGCCATGTCTGCCAGGCGCGCGCCGCCTTGAAAGTTTTGCAGCGTGACATCGATCTCGTCTGCGATGTCTGCATCGTTCTCTAGAACTGCCTTCATGTAGCCGATTGCAAGCGGAATCGACTCCATGGAATTGTCCCATGACGCTTGTTGCACCAGGACTATACGTTTCTTCATGGATTGCCCCCTGAAAGGTAACTGACGGATTTCCGCAACGAACCGTTCTCGGCTCAATGTGACGCGTCGGGTCCGGTAGCGAGGTCTCCGTTTGTCGGCTCAATTGAAATCGTGCAGCGGTTGACTGTCAACGTCGCTCGTTTCACGATATTGTCCCTCTCTCTGCTCCGGTGCGAAGCGCCTGGAAGGTGTCGACGGACTCGCAGAGGTCGCGCAGAATTTTGGACAATGGCAATCACAGATCGCTCGACTGCTTTATCCTTGTCGCCGGAAAGCGAGGGATTCGTCCGAAATGTCAGGCAAAGAAGTTTCCAACCAGGCGAGGATGTGTGCAAAATGAACGAAGTAGAGTTCTACATCGGCGAAAAAATAGTTGAAAAGTACGACTCCGATACCATGCGCCCACAGGTCTTTCACCTCGCGGGACTAGATTGGGATCTTGTCGAGGACGTTTTTCCGCCCTATTACGCTCCCGGTGCGGACGTGTTCTCGGAGTGGCTCCCGTTCTCTGAGTTCTCAAGCTTCTTCGAGATGGGTTGCGGTGTCGGTATCGTCGCGGTCAAAGCGGCCCTAGCTGGTTGTCCTAGGGTGTACGCGGTCGACATCACCCCAGCTGCAGTGGCCAATACGAAGCTGAACGTTGAGCGCCACGACGTAACAACGCAGGTCTCGGTCAAGCAAAGCGATCTGTTCGCGGCGATCGACCAGTCAGAGAAGTTCGGCGCGATCTTCTGGAACATGCCCTTCTTGGATTGCCCGGACGACACCCCGGCCAAGTCTGGGATACATCGCGCGCTCTTCGATCCCGGTTATGCGCTGCTGAAGAGATTTCTCTACGAGGCGGTCGAGCATCTCGATAACGACGGTCGGATCTTCATCAGCTTCAGCGATGCGCTCGGGACCCGGCCCACACTCGATGCCGCAGCGGAAGTGGCCGGACTGGTTGCAAGGACCTATCGGAGCCTCGATATCGCCGCGCCTCCAGAAGCGCTGGCAGACAGGTTCGCCGAGAACGAAGACCAAGACAGTGGCGCCGATGCAATGACACGATCGTTCGATCTGCAACTGATCGAGCTCTTGCGACGCTGACAGCGACGAATCCAAGGCGAGCGAGAAGATGACGACGTCGCCGCCTACGGCGGTATTCATCGGCGTCGGATCATGGGGCCGCAACGTGATCCGCGCGTTCGGAAGGTGCGGAGTGCAGCCGGCTGGATTCTTGGTCGCTGGATCTGGTTCCACGCGGAGCTGGCTGTCTCAACACTTCCCGGGCGCACCAGTAGCGAGTGACCTCTACGATCTGCTTAGCCTGCCTGCGTCGATGGCAGTTGTGACAAGTCCCAGAGACACGCACGCGACATATGCCGCTGCCGCGCTCACCGCAAACATGCATGTGTGGGTGGAGAAGCCTCCAGCGACAACTGCATTCGCCGCGGGCGCTTTGGCTGGACTGGCTGCTGAACGTCGACGGTACCTGCACACAGCGTTCACATATCTGTTCCATCCGGCGTTCGATCAGCTCATCACACAGCTACGTCAAGACGATCTGGCTGTTGTGAGATTCGACTGGCGACGGCCCAATGCTCCGACCCCAGTTGCGTGGGAACTGCTGCCGCACGAACTAGCACTGGCAATCCGCCTCACAGGTTGGATCCCGAGCGACGTCGTAATCGAGGGCGACTCAACTTGCCTACGGTGTCACTGGCAGGTCGACGGTGGACCGACAGTCGAAGTTGAGATCGATGGATGCACTGGGCCAAAAGAGAAGCGGCTGCAGGTGCAAACCCGTGACGGCACCACCTGGAGTTGGACGGACAACACCTTGTACCGTCCGCACCGCAATGGTCCGGTGCGACAGGACTTTTCCCGAACAGATCCACTTTGGAAGGAAGCACAATGCTTTGTAACGAACGGGATCGAAGGACGTTGGTCCGCCCATGAGTCGCGCATGGCGGTCGCCATCGTCGATCTCATCGAGCGGGCGTTGGCCGCAACGAAAAGCCGCACCGGCGCACCCGGAGTCACCCCGGACTAGCCGGGGTTCAGTATGCGTAGTGGGCGCAGGATTGTTCGGAATTACCTCCGCTCTGCTGCTCTCTCGGGACGGCTGGAATGTTCGTCTCGTAGAACAGCGTCCCTCTATCATGTCGGGAGCCTCGGGCAACAACATCTTCCGGCTGCATCGTGGCTATCACTACCCAAGAAGCATTGAGACAGCAGTAGCCTCGCAAGAGAGCGAGATCCAATTCGTCGGAGAGTACGGCGACGCCGTCATCTACTCCTCGGAGCATCTCTACGCCATCAGCAAATCCGATAGTCTCACCAGCGCCGAGGATTTCCTGGCGCACTGCCGCACTATTAGTCTTCCGTTTACGAAGGTTGAGAATCCGATCTTTCGGAGGGGTTCGGTCGACCTCGTCGTACGGGCAGAAGAAGCGAGAATCGACCCTCGCGCCCTGATTACGATTTGCAAACAGAAGCTTCGAGAATCTGAGGTCGACGTTCGCTGCGGAACGGGTGTAACCCCTGAATTAGCAACGCAATTCGACTTCCTGGTTCTGGCAAACAACTCGGGCATAAACGACACTGCGTCGGCGCTGGATCTTCCGGTGCCAGTTCGGCAGTACGAACTGTGTGAAGTTGCTGTGGTCGATCGAGTGCCGGTCGGCGATCGCGACATCGTCGTCATGGACGGAGGATTCATCTCGCTCTCGCCATTCGGGCGGGCGCCAGGCAAGTACTTGCTCTACGACGTAGTTAACAGTGTGCAGAGCACTCAAGTGTCTGCGATATGTCAGCTGCACCCCGAGCACGCGTATCGCGACCAATGGGAAGAATCGATCCCGTCGTCCTTCGATGCGATGAAAGCGAACGCTTGCCAGTTCCTCGAAGGCTTCGAGAATGTCAGAAGGTGCCGTTCGCTCTGGAGTATTCGAACCGTTCTACCTAACGTCGATGCCACAGACGAGCGGCCGACGACCGTCGAATGGCTGGCACCTACCGTGCTATCTGTGTTTTCCGGGAAACTGGGAACGTCAGTGGTTGCTGGACGGAAAGTGGTCGAGGAGCTCCAAAACAGTTGACACACAATTGGAACGGCTCCGAATCACCGCCTGGCGCTATGACGGCGCGCGGGCCGATCAACGCACCCAGCCACTCCCAACAATTCGCGCGTCTTGGGCGTACCAGTCGATCGTCGACCGAATACCGCGATCTGATCTGACACGTGGCGACCACCCAAGCACTTGCTGCGCCGTCGAGATGTCGGGGCACCTGAGGTCAGGATCGTCGACAGGACGATCGACAAACACGATCTCGGAATTCGATCCGCTCAACGCGATCACTTGTTCGGCGATCTGCAGTACCGTCTGCTCCTCGGGATTGCCCAGGTTAACCGGTCCGCTATGGCGGGACTCGGCCATAGCCAGCAAGCCATCGACGAGGTCGTCGACATAGCAAAGTGACCGCGTTTGTGCCCCATTGCCCGTGACCGATAGAGGCTTTCCGGTCAGTGCCTGCCGAATGAATGTAGGTACTGCTCTTCCATCGTATACCCGCATCCTCGGGCCATAAGTATTGAACACGCGAACGATCCCCGAATTCACACCTTCCTGCTCCGAGAATGCGCACACCATGGCCTCGCCGAAGCGTTTTGCTTCGTCGTAGACTGACCGCGGACCGATCGGATTGACATGACCCCAGTACCACTCGGGCTGTGGATGTATTTGTGGATTCCCGTAGACCTCAGAGGTTGATGTAAAGACAAGCCTGGCATCGGTGTGCAGCGCCAGTTGCAGTGCGTTGTAGGTCCCGAGGCTACCTGCCTGCAGTGTTTGCACAGGAAGCCGCAAGTAGTCGGACGGTGACGCCGGCGACGCAAGGTGGAAAACGACATCTACCGCTGAACGTATTTGGATGGGCTCCAGCACGTCGTGATACTGAAACCGAAAGTTGTTGCAAGTGGATAGATGTGCAATATTCTCCGGCGCTCCTGTAGCGAGATTATCCAGACAAAGCACGTCTGTTCCTTCGCAGACGAGCCGTTCACACAAATGTGAACCCACGAATCCTGCGCCGCCGGTGACCACAACACGCTCGAAATGCTCTGCTGCGCTGACTGTCACCACTGCTCCTTAAAGTCGCACACTAGCCCAGATCTTTCTCCGGGCTGACGTGCCGGCTTGATCTGTTTCGGATTGGGTT
>NZ_JBIMSN010000160.1:0-13951 GCF_043944905.1 Antrihabitans spumae | reverse complement strand
TGAAAGACACCGACTGGCACACCATCGTCGCCGGACCCGATCACAAATATCCCGGCCGCATTCTGTGGGTTCCGCCGAAACACATCGACCCGACCCGAAAACCGCGAATTAATCACTATTTCCATCCCCACGAATACTGGGACCTCGACTGAACCCTCAGCGCGTCAGAGCGATGCGCGACCGGCAAGTGCCGCAAGAATGCGGCCACTTCGTGCTGCCATTTGCTCGGCCGTCTGATCCGGGTGTCGCAGCCACCAATTGACAAGTGCCGTAACGCTGCTCACCCACACTTCGGTGAGAGCCGAGATGTCCAACTCGTCGTCCAGCCCACCTGCGGTGAGGAAGCTCGCGACGCCGCGCGACGCCTGCTCGCCTATCTGCGCAACCACCCTGCGAGCGGCATCGGCCGCTGCACCGGTTTTCGGCACCGTCCTGTCGAAGATGACGTTCCAGTCGTTGGGGCGCGGCGCCAGCGCCTCGAACACCGCGCGAAGCGTCTCCGATGCAAGCTGCAGCGTCGGCTCGTTGCTGACCAATACGTCCTCGATCGCGCCGACCAACGTGGCGCCTGCCCGTTCGACACAGGCGATGTAGAGACCGTCCTTCGTCTTGAAATAGCCGTAGATCAGCGGCTTCGATATGCCAGCTTTCGCCGCAACAGCGTTGATCGAGATCCCGGCGTAGCCACTGGTACCGAACTCGTCGGTCGCGACATCGAGAATCTGCTGCTCGCGTTCTGCGCGCGGCACGCCCTTTGTCCCCGCGGTACTCATCGAATCCATCTAACCATCGAGCACCTGCGCATCCGACACTCTGGCGCGACTACCCGTCCCTATGTATTGTACCGATCAATACATTAATTGCGGAGGTAGCGGATGCAACTCGACAACAAGGTCGTATTGGTCACCGGCGGCAGCCGCGGACTCGGCAAAGCGATGGTCGAAGCGTTCGCAGCGGCAGGCGCGGACGTCGTCATAGCCAGCCGGAAATTGGACAGCTGCGAGAAGCTCGCCACCGAAATCCGCGAAAAATACGGTCGCCGAGCACTTCCCGTCGCAGCGAACGTGAGCAACTGGAACGACTGCGACGCTCTGATCGACACTGCGTACGCCGAGTTCGGCCGCGTCGACGTACTCGTCAACAACGCCGGCCTTTCGCCGCTCTACCCGAGTCTCGACCAGGTTAGCGAAGCATTGTTCGACAAGGTCATCGGCGTCAATCTCAAAGGGCCGTTTCGGCTTTCGTCTGTCATCGGCACTCGGATGGCTGCGGGCGACGGTGGCTCCATCATCAACATCAGCTCGATCGCCGCGATCAGGGCCGACGGTTTGGCATTGCCGTACTCCGCGGCGAAGGCCGGGCTCAATGCGCTGACAGAAGGGCTGGCGCAGTCGTTCGGTAGGACAGTCCGTACCAACGCAATTCAGTGCGGTCCGTTCGCGACCGACATCGCCGACGGCTGGCCGGCCGGACTTCGCGAGCACCTCGAGGCGAACATTGCACTCGGTCGGGTCGGCATGCCGGACGACATCATCGGCGCAGCAATGTATTTCGCATCCGACGCCTCGGCCTACTGCACCGGTGCGATTCTGCGGCTCGACGGCGGTATCAAATGAAAGCGCTCGTGTACGAAGGCCCGCAGGCAATCCGCTATCGCGACGTTCCCGACGCCGTGCTCGGAGACGACGACAGCGCGTTGATCCGCGTCACGTCCACCGGAATCTGCGGCAGCGACCTGCACATCTACGGCGGCCACGGCTTCAGCGCCGACCTCGGCTTCTGCGTCGGGCACGAGGCCGTCGGAGAGGTTGTCGAGGTCGGTCGGGCGGTCCGCCGTTTCGTCGTGGGTCAGAGGGTCCTCGTGCCCGCCTCGGTCGGCTGCGGTCGCTGCCAGTCGTGCGCGACAGGCGTCGTCGCCGGCTGTGAGACCGGCACTACCGCGCTGACAGCCTGCTACGGCCTCAGCTCCGCACTGCCTGGAGCGCAAGCCGAACTGCTCGCAGTGCCCCGCGCCGATGGAAACCTTGTTGCACTTCCCGATTCGGTATCCGACGACGCCGCGGTGGTGTTGGCCGACAACGCAGCGACGGCCTGGTACGGCGCGCGACGAGCCCGTGTGGCTCCCGGCGACACGGTAACGGTCGTCGGACTCGGTCCGGTCGGCTTGCTCGCGATCCAATCGGCGTTCGCGATGGGCGCCTCCCGCGTGCTCGGCGTAGACCTGTTGCCGGAGCGGCGAACCCGTGCCGCAGCGATGGGCGCGGAGCCCATCGATTCCGACGATCCCAAGGCTCGGATTCGCGAACTCACCGAAGGCAAGGGCACCGACGTCGCCATCGAAGCAGTCGGCGCCGATGCCACCATCAAACTGGCAACGAGCGCAGTGCGACGCGCAGGCAGAGTCGGCGTGATCGGCGTCAACCAGAACACGAAGTACGCGTTCAACATGCCCCTTGCCCAGGTCAAGGAACTCGAATTCACGATCGGGCTCTGCTCGGTCCAGTACGAGTTACCGACCCTACTTCGGCTCACCGCTTCGGGACGCCTTCGCCCCGAAGAGGTTGTGTCACATCGACTCGGATTGTCGGAGGGCGAGCGCGCATACGCGATGTTCGCCGGTCGAACCGACGGAGTCAGCAAGATCGTCCTCGATCCGGCTGCCTGACGATGACGACACCACGATGACAACGCCACGGCGACGTGGCCGCCCACCCGCCTCCGACTCCGAGGCGGGCGACACTCGTCGCCGCATCGTCGAGGCAGCACTGGAGCTGTTCGCGGAGAAAGGGTTTCACGGCACCGGCGTCGCAGAGATCGGCACCAGAGCCGACGTCCAGAGGGGTGCCCTGTACTACCACATCAAATCGAAGGAAGAGCTGCTGTGGGAAGTGCTGCGGGACTACGTCACCGAGTTGTTGGTCGAGGCCGAAGCGATCGTCGCTGCGGGCAACGAGCCGACACTCACACTGGGCAACCTCATCCGCAGTCACGTCACCCGCATCGTCGAACACAGTCGCGAAGTGCGGATTCAACTGCGGGACGGCACAAGTCTCGACGAAACCCACGCAGCGGAGTTGCAGGAACTGCGTGATCGAGTTCAGCAGTGCTGGCAGCAGGTGCTCGATCAGGGCCATGCGGACGGCGCCTTCGCCAGCGCCGACCACGTGATAACCAACAGTCTGCTCGGCACCGTGAACATGGTGAGTTTCTGGTACCGCCCCAACGGCGGTCGCACCCCCGACGAAATCGGCGATGTGCTCTCTGCACTACTGCTCGACGGCGTGAAAACAACTAGGTAAGGGAGTCTTTCGATGGCATGGGATTTCGAAACAGATCCAGAGTTTCAAGCGCTGCTCGATTGGGCTGACGAGTTCGTCCGAACCGAGGTCGAACCACTCGACCTGGTCTTCGAGAATCCGTACGATCGCGCCGACGAGAAGGCAATGGCCTACACCAGACGGCTCAAACAGGCCGTGAAAGACAAGGGTCTGTGGGCCTGCCACCTCGGCCCCGAGTTGGGTGGCGCAGGCTACGGCCAGGTGAAACTCGGACTTCTGAACGAGATTCTGGGCCGATCGACATGGGCGCCGTCCATCTTCGGTTGTCAGGCACCCGATTCGGGCAATGCCGAAATTCTCGCGCACTACGGAACCGAACAGCAGAAGGCGAAGTATCTGCAGCCGCTTCTCGACGGCGACATCGGTTCC
Organism: Antrihabitans spumae; assembly: GCF_043944905.1. Lineage (NCBI taxonomy): Bacteria > Bacillati > Actinomycetota > Actinomycetes > Mycobacteriales > Nocardiaceae > Antrihabitans > Antrihabitans spumae. Next base: position 10,244 of record NZ_JBIMSN010000160.1, on the reverse strand, counting down.
TGCTACTCGATGACCGAACCCCATGCCGGCTCGGACCCGACCCTGTTCACCACAAGTGCAGTGCGCGATGGTGATTCGTGGGTACTCAACGGTGAGAAGTGGTTCAACTCCGTTGCCGCTTTCGCCGAGTTCTACATCGTGCTGGCCGTGACCGATCCGAGCGTGAGTGCCTACCAGGGTATGTCGATGTTCATCGTCCCCGCAGAGACTCCGGGGCTGGAGATCGTCCGCAACGTCCGCGTCGCAGGCTTCAGCGATCACGAAGCCTACGTGCGCTATACGGACGTTCGGGTGCCTGCGGAGAACCTCCTCGGCCCGGAGGGTGGAGCCTTCGCCGTTGCGCAGACGCGGCTCGGCGGTGGTCGCGTCCACCACGCGATGCGGACGGTTGCGCTGGTACGCAAGGCTTTCGACATGATGTGCGAGCGAGCTGTCTCACGCCAAGTCCGTGGCGGGACCCTCGGATCGCTGCAACTGACGCAGGAGAAGATCGCGGACAGCTGGATCGAAATGGAACAATTCCGCCTCCTCGTCCTGCGGACCGCATGGTTGATCGACAAGCATCAGGACTACCTGTTGGTGCGCAAAGATATTGCGGCCATCAAGGTTGCGATGCCGAGGGTCATGCACGATGTCGCACAGCGAGCCCTACATCTGCACGGCGCACTCGGCGTCTCCGACGAGATGCCGTTCGCGGACATGATGATCTATGCGGAGATCATGGGCATCGCCGACGGACCGACCGAAGTGCATCAGGTGACGTTGGCGAAGCAACTGCTACGCGGCTACCAACCCGTGCCAGGTCTGTGGCCGACCGAGCATCGGCCGTCGAAACGCGAAGCAGCGCAGGCACATGTGGCGGCCCGCATGGAGCATGTCGTGGCGAACCACTAGTCGGAGCAGGTAAGACCGCGTCAGTCCCGCCAACCCGCAAGCTCTATGCCCTTGCCGATGTCGACGCGGAAGCTCATCGTCAGTTCGGCTTTGGCGCCGACTCCGAGGTCGAGGACCCACGTGACTTCACCGAGGTCGGTAACCTCGGCCGGTCGTGGCTCGATCCGCACATCTTTCACTGCGACGGCCTCGTCACGTGACACCGGAAGTTGATCTCGTACAGTCACTTTCGTCTGGCGAGGGGTGTGGTTGGTTATCGTGAGCTGGTACGCGGCTTCGCGTCGGTTGGAGGTGAAGCCGCGACCAGCGGTTCGGCGGATCAATTCGCGTTCGACGCGGACTCGGTCGTCGACACCGAGCGCAAGTTCGACTTCTTCGCCGGGCGCCCAGGACTCGAGATCGGTGGCGCCGACGAACTCGGCGTCGTGGAAGATCGCTGCACGACCCGGCAGAAGTGTGTGCGGTGAGGTGTTGGTCGCGGTGGCCCGCAAGTACGTCTCGGCACTGAGCACGGGTGCCGTGATGTAGTCGAGGTGACTCTCCATATCGAGAACCGCGATTGTCGCCCTGTGCTTTTCGCCGTCGGTAGGGACTGCGACGGGACGCGCGGGACGATAGGTTGCGGCAACAACACCCTGTTCCACGGTCGCTGTTGCGGCCACCATCTCGACGGCATCGGTGATCGGGGCAGAAAAGGCCTGCATCGGTGCGGGGGCGCCGGGCGGACCGCCGTAACCACCTCGTGCCATCTTCGGCATCGGCGGCAGCGGTCGTCTGCGTTCGAGGTACCAGGGCGAAAGATCGGGAACGGTCAGCGATCCCGATACTCGAGCGGTCGACAAGGCGAGGTCGCACTCCGGCCAATCCTCGCCGCTCCACTGACTGATAACGCCGTACCAACTGACGCCGATGCGATCGTCGGCGTGCCTGACGTCGTAGGCCGACGTCCAACCTGCCGAGGAGACGAGGTAGCTGACCTCGAACTCGACCGATGTATCGGCGTCAGCGGCGATCGCGATGGTGACCGCGAGCCGATCGGGTTCGACCTGGGCCGATCGGTCGTCGAGTTCTCGTGCAACAGCGGCGATCTCACGTTGACATTGCTCGACGTCGACTCGCAATGCGCGTTGTCGCGTCCGGAGCTCGCACTGGCCCGTCGCGAGTGTCTCGGCGAACCCGGCGACATCGGGGTCGCGTCCCGCGGCGATCTGGCGTGCGAAGCTCGAGCCCGCGTGGTTCGACAGTCCGTCGAGGAAGGTCTTGCGGGTCGACTCGACGTCGATCGCGTCTTCGAGTTCCCGCAGCCGCGCCTCCAGTGCGCGACGGCGACCGTGCAGCACGGCAACCGCGTCGTCGGACGTCTCCGGGTGGTGCCGAACGCCGACGTCGACGCCGAGAACCGTTGCGGCACCCCGACCGGCGACGCGAACGGATTCTGCATCCAATTGCATCGGGAGTCCGTCGAGAGCAACGCGGCTGTCCCCAGCACTCACGTCGAGCACGCCGCGACGCGTGACGCGGGCGCGGTTCGGATACACGGTGACTGCCACGATCGGAGCTTGGAGCAAAAGATCAGCTTGGGCCATCAGGCCAGGGTAATGCGGAGACATAAAGGACCCCAGGTCGATTGCTCGACCTGGGGTCCTTTGCTGTGGAGCTGCCGGGAATCGAACCCGGGTCCTCCGCCGCATTTCCAGGGCTTCTCCGTGTGCAGTCCGCTAGGTCTCTACTTGGATCTCCTGGTCTCGCGAACAAGCCAGGATGACGATCCCAGTCGCTGTTTGATGTCCCGCTCGATTCCGCGACCGAATCGATTGGTAGAGCCCTCTAGCTGATGCCAGTACCCGGACCGAGGGCGAACCCGGACTGACAGACACGCTCTAGGTGCTTTTAGGCAGCGAGAGCGTAGTCGCGCTGATTGGAATCGGCGCTTAATTGGTTGCAATGACGCTTACGGTGGTCTCTTGCCTGCACCGACACGCTTCCCCTGAATCAACGTACAAAGTCGAAACCGTTCAGCCCCGTACGTCCCGACACCTTGCCGGGCTACACAGTCTAACGCGCCGAGCCGCTGACTTCATCCCAATAACGTGCGGCCATGCCGCTCGTGAGTCTTTTTGGTGGGCCCGACCTCCGGAAAGACGCACGAGCGGCGGAGCCGCCTTGTTACTCATGAGTCACTTAGCGAAAACCAATGTCGAGGTAAAGACCAGGGGATATCGTTCGCCCGTCACGACGCGCCTGGCCACCCGGCCATGGGCGCAGAGGGGGCTCGCTTGCTGGAGATTCGAAGTCTCGAAGTCGTCTACGAGGACGTCGTTCTCGTCTGCAAAGGCGTCAGTCTCGAGGTCCCCGCCGACGGTATCGTCGCCTTGCTCGGCGCGAACGGAGCCGGCAAAACGTCAACACTTCGTGGCATCACCGGACTGCTCGACACCCACCGCGGCAAGATCACCGCCGGATCGGTCAGTGTCGACGGCAAGACGATCACCGGCGCCGACCCGGCGACCGTCGTCACCTCCGGCATCAGCCAGGTGATGGAGGGCCGTCGGATCTTCGTCGAGTTCACGATCGAAGAAAATCTCCGAGTCGGAGCGCACACCCGCGACCGCGGCAGCATCGCCGCCAACCTCGACCGCGTTTACACGATGTTCCCGATCCTGGCCCAACGCAGAGGCGAACGCGCCGGCTATCTCTCCGGTGGTGAACAGCAGATGCTCGCCATCGGTCGCGCACTGATGGCCGAGCCCAAGTATCTGCTGCTCGACGAACCGAGTCTCGGCCTCGCTCCCCTGGTCGTCGCCCAGATTCGCGACCTCATCGTCGAAATCAATCGCGCGGGCACCGGCGTGCTCCTCGTCGAGCAAAACGCAGCGATGGCCCTGGCGATCGCAACGCACGGCTATGTCATGGAAAACGGAAAGGTCGTACTCGACGGTCCAGCCGAGCAGTTGCGAGCCAACTCCGACATTCAGGAGTTCTATCTCGGGCTCGGCGCCGAAGGCAGCGCGTCGTCCTACCGCGACCTCAAGCACTACAAGCGCCGCAAGCGGTGGGCATCATGACCCTGCAGGTGGACAACCTCGGCCTCCGGTTCGGCGGCACGCAGGCACTGTCCGATGTGAGCTTCGACGTCGCCGACCGTGAGCTGTTCGCCGTCATCGGCCCCAACGGCGCGGGCAAGACGTCGATCTTCAACTGCCTCTCCGGCGTGTACCGACCCGACCACGGTTCGATCACGTTGAACGGCGACGCCGTACTCGGCCGCCGACCCGACGCAATCGCCAAGCTCGGTATCGCGCGAATGTTCCAGAACATCGAGTTGTTCGAGAACTTGACGGTGATGGACAACATCAAACTCGGGCGCCATATCCACCTGCGCTACAACGCTTTCGAAGCCGCACTACACATCGGACGCGCTCGAAGGGCCGAGCTCGCGGCGCGGCGCTTCACCGAAGATCTGATCGACTTTCTGAACCTCGCAGGCGTCCGCAACCATCCCGTCGGGATGCTGCCGTACGGCATCAAGAAACGCGTCGAACTCGGTCGCGCGCTTGCCATGGAGCCGAAACTACTGCTGCTCGACGAACCCGTCGCGGGCATGAACGTCGAAGAGACCGAAGACATGGCGCGCTACATCCTCGACATCCGTGCCGAACTCGGCATCTCGATGATCATGGTCGAGCACGACATGCGACTGGTGATGGACCTCGCCGACCGCATCATGGTCCTCGACTTCGGTCGCCGCATATCGCTCGGCATACCCGCCGAGGTGCAGCGCGACCCTGCCGTCATCGCCGCCTACCTCGGCGGCGCCGATCCGGAAACCGCTGCGGCCGACCAAGCGAAACTCGAGGCGCGGACGTGACCGTACAAGCGCCACCGACAACCGCAACGCAACCTGCGACCGGGCTTCCCGAACGCATCAGGCGGCACGCAGAACTGACACCAGACACGATCGCTCTGCGCGAGAAATCGCTCGGTATCTGGCGCGGGATCACATGGGCGGAATATGCCGAGCAAGTCGATATCGTCGCGCATTCGTTGGCGGCCTTGGGAATCGGCGTCGGCGATCGGGTCGGCATTCTCTCGGAGAATCGCCCGGAGTGGCTGTACGCGGACATCGCGATTCTCTCCATTCGCGCGGTGACCGTCGGCTTCTACACCACCAACCCCGCGCCGGAGGTCCGCTACCAACTCGTCGATTGCGGCGCGAAAGTGTTGTTCGCAGAGGATCAGGAGCAGGTCGACAAGGTACTCGCCGTCGAAAAAGAATGCCCCGACCTCGAATGGATCGTGTACTTCGATCGTCGCGGCGTCTCGAATTACGATCACCCCAAACTGATCTCGTACGAAGACCTGCTCGGCAACGGCGTCTCCCACCGCAGCACCCACCCCGATCACGTGTCGAACGCACGGGCCGCTGCCCAACCCGACGACCTCGCCACCCTGGTCTACACATCGGGAACGACCGGACCACCGAAGGGCGCGATGCTCTCAGTGCGCAACGTCGAATTCTCTGTGTCACATCTGATTTCGGGCAACTGGCTGATCTCGCCCGCACCCGGACCCACCGACGTCATTCTGTCGTACCTGCCGCTCTGCCACGTGGCCGAACGTGCCTTCACGATCTGGCAGAACGCAGGCGCCGGGGTTGTCGTCCACTTCGCGGAGTCGCTCGACACTGTCACCAACGACCTGGCCGAAGTCCAACCGACGCTGCTGTTCGCGGTGCCACGGATCTGGGAGAAGTTGGCGTCGACCGTCGCGATCAAGGCTGCGTCGGCGTCGCCGCTCAAGCGCGCTGCCTCCGCACTCGGTCGTCGCCTCGCCGAAAAGTCTGCGGCGCAACGCAGCGCGAACGGCGGCGACCACACTCCGGTGTCGCGCATCTGCACGGTGCTCGGCTACCCCCTTGTTTTCCGTTCGCTGCAGAACAAGCTCGGTCTCCGCAAAGTGCGCACCGCCATCTCCGGCGCCGCGCCGATCTCACCGGATGTCCTCGAATTCTTCCTCGGCATCGGCATTCCGATCTACGAGGCCTACGGCATGACCGAAAACTCGGCTCTCGCAACATCTACGAGGCTGCACCGCATGAAGTTGGGGACGGTCGGGGAGGCAGCGGACGGTCTGGAGGTGAAACTCGACGAGCACACGAACGAAGTGCTGACGCGCCACGACGGCAACTTCGTCGGCTACTGGAACCGGCCCGACGCGACTGCAGCAACGCTCGACGCCGACGGTTGGCTGCACACCGGCGATGTCGGCCAGTGGATCGACGGCACCTATCTGAAGATCGTCGACCGGATGAAGGACATCATCATCACCGCAGGCGGCAAGAACATCTCGCCGTCGGAGATCGAGAATCAACTCAAGGCGTCGCCCTACATCGCCGAAGCGGTCGTCATCGGCGACCGGCGACCGTATCTGACCGCGCTCGTCGGGATCGAGTTCGACGCCGTCTCGGACTGGGCCACCCGCAACGGCATTCACTACACGACGTACAAGGACCTGTCGTCGAAGCCGGAGGTCGTGGCACTCGTCGGCCGAGCCGTCGACGACGCAAATGCGCACTTCGCCAGGGTGGAAACGATCCGCAAATTCCGGATGCTCACCAAGGAACTCGACCACGAGGACGGCGAACTCACGGCGACGCGCAAGGTCAAACGCTCGGCGCTGGCCGACAAGTTCGCCGACCTGATCGACGACATGTATCGCGGGGAGAGCCGATGATCGAATTGCTCGAATCATTGGTCCGCGGAGTCGGATTGGGTGGCATGTACGCCCTGATCGCAGTCGGTTTCGTCATCATCTACCGCGCGACAGGTGTGCTCAACTTCGCCCAGCCGATCTTCATGATCCTGGGTACCTACATCAGCTTCACCATCGTCGACACGCTCGGCCTGCCGTTCCCGGTCGGTGTCGCGGGCGCGATCATCGCAGTCGCTGCAATCGCGATGGGATGCGAGCGCGCCGTCATGCGACCGATGGTCGGCAGACCGCCGTTCGCGGCTGCACTGGTGACCATCGGACTGTTCGCCGCAGGACTCGTCGTGACGGCAAAACTGTTCGGCCCCAGCGTGATCACGTCGGGCGATCCGTGGGGTCTCGGCAACTTCTGCATCGGTGGCGAGCGCCCAGCCGACGCTGTCGAGATTCCCGGCATCCCACTTCCGTGCCAGGACGGCCTGGCGATCAACTACACCGACATCTTCAAGATCGTCACCGCTGCAGTCGTCATCGGGCTCCTCGGTGCCTGGCTCGCGCGGTCGAGATACGGCCTTGCGATGCGCGCGACGGCGATGGACCAGGAAGCTGCCATGGCGCAAGGCATCAGCGCCGGTCGCATCTTCTCCCTGTCCTGGGCTATCGCGGGAGCGCTTGCTGCCGTCGGCGGAATCCTCGTCGGCACAGCAGCAGGCGGCGTCGCCGCAGCTGCGGCGCTGGTGGCGTTGAAAGCATTGCCCGCCATCATCATCGGCGGCCTCGACTCGATCAAGGGAGCGGTGATCGGTGGTCTGATCGTCGGCGTCGCAGAAGCGCTGACCAAGACCTACCAACCCGACGCGGCGCCGTGGCTCGGCGCGAACTTCGACGTGGTGATGCCGTACGTGCTGATGTTCGTCGTTCTTCTTGTACAGCCGTACGGCCTGTACGGCACGAAAGAGGTGCAGCGAGTATGACGACAGTGTCGAATCTCAGCGGCCAGACCACCCCGGACGGCACGGTCACGCAGACGAAGATCAAAACCCCGCGAGCGGTGCTGCGTGGTCGGCCGAAGGTCTACACGTCGTACGCTGCGGACCAAGCCATCTGGAACACACCGGCGAAAATGTGGTGGACGATCGGACTGGTCGTCCTCGCGTTCGCGGCACCGTTCCTGATTGCCAAGGACCTGACCAACCTTCTCGCGCTGGCCGCCGTGTACGCAATCGGCGGCATCGGCCTCAATCTCCTGACCGGCTACGCAGGCCAAATCTCGCTCGGCCACGCCTTTTTCGTCGGTGCGGGCGCCTACACCGCGGCGGTATTCGGCGGTACGGAGACCAAGACCGTCATCGGGCTCGGCTGGGACATGGCACTGTGGCTACCCCTGTCGGCGATCGTGCCAGGTCTGCTCGGGCTCATCGTTGCTCCGCTCGCGTCACGGGTCCGCGGTTTGTATCTCGCGATGCTCACACTCGGCCTACTGATGCTCGGCGAGCACTTCTTCAACCACTGGACCGCCATCACGGGCGGTGGCGGAATCGGTCGCGCCCCAGCCGAAGTCGTCCTGTTCGGCACCGACCTCAGCAAGCCTTTCAAGGTCGGCGGCGTTCTGATCAACGAACAACGGGCGCTGTACCTCGTCGCGCTCGTCGTCCTGATCGTGCTCGCCGTGATGGCCCGAAACCTAGCCCGATCCAAGGTCGGTCGAGCGTTCGCCGCTGTGCGCGACCGCGATATCGCAGCCGAAGTGATGGGTGTGCCACTGCAGCGGACCAAGACACTGGCGTTCGTCGTCTCCTCGGCATATGCAGGCGTCGCCGGCGGCCTGCTGTCGGTCGTCATCGGCCGCATCAGCCCCGAACGCTGGAACCTCTTGCTGTCCATCGACTTTCTCGCGATCGTCCTAATCGGCGGCATCGCAACGATCTCCGGTTCGATCATGGGGGCATGCTTCATCGTCCTGCTCCCCCGCCTGCTCGAGGAGCTCACGCAACTCTTCCCGTCGATCACCTCCGAAAGCGGCGACATCGCCGGCATGAGCCTCGACGAGATCAAGACAATCCTGTTCGGACTCTTGATCGTCGGGATGGTCGTCCTCGAACCACGCGGCATGTTCGGACTCTGGACGCGAATACGCAACTACTTCAAAGGCTGGCCGTTCTCGTATTGACGTCCCTGCCGATCCTCTCGAAACCTACCGTCCCAGTTCAGTTCTCACCAGAATTACAACCAACAGAGGAGATTGCAATGACGCGATCCGGGCGTCGCACGTGGTTACTCAGGGCAGCGGCATTGCCTGCCGCGGCAGCTTTGCTTTTGGGGTCGGCATGTACGAGCGCCGAGGAGGGCGGGTCCGACGCCCCGACCGGCGCGTCCGGTCCTGGGGTGTCGGACGAGCCATGCCCCAACGCGATCGACAAGAACAAGGGCTGCATCTACCTCGGTGTCCTCTCGGACCTGGAGGGGGGTCCGTTCGCGGTGCTCGGCCAGTCGATCAACGAGGCGCAACTCGCGTTCTGGAAGAAGGTGAACGAGGACGGCGGCATCGGTGACTACGAAGTCGATATCGCGACCAACACCAAGAACACCTCGTACGACGTGCAGAAGCACGCTGCCGCCTACCAGCAGGTCGAGCCGAATGTCCTTGCTCTCGCAATGAGTTTGGGCACCGTAAACACTCAGGCCGTTCTCGATCAGATGGACACCGGCAATCTTGTCGCCGCGGCAGGCACCTTCTGGTCGGGATGGCAGTTCCCAGCCGACGACAAGGGCGTGATGCTGGAGGCCGGCTACTCCTACTGCACCGAAGCGGTGATCGGGCTCGACTGGTTCGCCTCTGTCCACAACAAGCCTGCGAAGGTCGCATCCGTCGTCTACAGGGGTGACTACGGTGGCGACTACGCAGCGGGCGCCAAGAAGTGGGTCGAGGCGAACGAATCCGAACTCGTTGCCGAGATCGAGACCGCACCCAACGCCATCGCCGGCAGCCAAGACGGGCCCGTCGGCCAGATCATCGCTGCCGCACCCGATGTCGTCGTCCTCGCAACCGGCCCTCAGGAAATGGCCGAGATCGTCGCGAAGGCAGCGCAGGCAGGCTACAAGGGCCGCTTCCTCGGAGCGGGCCCGACGTGGAACGGCGCATTGCTCAAGACAGCTGCGGCGCCTGCGTTGACGGCGCTCTACAACGGCACCGCACCAATGCAGGGCTGGGACGGTCCGAGTGAAGGCGTCAAGGCAGCACGCGACGCCTCCGGCGGCAAGGAACCGGCCAACTGGGGTTACCTCGCGGGTTGGGCGTTGTCGTACCCGATCAAGTCGCTACTCGAGAAGGCGAACGCGGAGGACAAGTTGAACCGTGCCGGCGTCCGGTCGTTGGTCGACGGACTCGAGGTCGACTACAAGGGAATGCTGCCGAACGCCACCTTCGGCACCGAGCCCGATGTGACGACTCAGGTCGCCACCATCGCGGTCCCGGATGCAGCGGCACCGTTGGGAACGAAGACGGTCGTCGACGGTTACAAGGCGCCGAGCCTGGAGAAAATCACCTACACCGAGCCCTGCGTTCGGCCATAGGCAGCAAGCTGCTCGTGAGTTAAAGGTGCCCTCCGGACGCGCTGCTGGGGTGAAAATGGGGTGTGGTC